>JAZDJV010000025.1:0-18545 GCA_043803585.1 Microcaldota archaeon
TTCAAAATCTTTCTATTAACGTAATCTTCAGCAATTTTCTTATACAATTTTAATGCTCCAGTATAAAATGCTCTTCTAGGTATCTCAGATTCTTCTTCCAATTTCTCTTCAAGCCACCACAGAAAGCCGAATAATTCCACAGTTCTTTTGTCCAACTTGGCAAGAGCAGATTCTCTCAGTTTTCTTTTTTCGGATTCCAGCGAATTCAACTCTTCCAGTCGAATCATGTCATCTTTGACACTTGTTTTAGAAAAATATGCTTTAATCATGCTCATCAAAAAGCATTTATCATTGTATCCTGGGGCTTCCCATTCCCTCGGTCCAATGTAACCGTATTCCTTAATAAAATCGTCCAATATTGGAAATTTATCATCGGTGCATTCGGCATCAAATTTTTTATTCTGTTTAAGATGAATTGACAGCTTTAATAATCCAATAAATTGCTCTTTTGTCCGATTTCTTTGGGGCGTCATCAATATACTTCTCTCATCTTCATCTAAATTCTCAAATCCTTCCTTTCTGTCAATCATCCCCTTTATGATTTTTGGCACGACCTTGGTCGAATAAGGAATCGAAACATATCGACCCATTGTGTCAAACCATTTTTTCAGAACTTTGCAGTACTTTTCTTCGTCAAATTTTTCTTCAGAAACAGCAGCGCATTTTTTTGAAATTTCGTATAATCTATTAATTAATTCATCAGAGTTCTTTATATACTTCTCAAAAAAAGTTGTTTTTTCGCTTCCAATTTTTTCAGCTAAAAGAGTTGCAAATTTTTCAGCAAGTTGCGGATATATCCATAAGCTTCCTTCATCATCCAATTCTATGAATTTCAGACTATCTCCGCAAATACCTGTGATTTTCGATAATCCTTCAGGTGCTTTTTTTGCTATGCTTATCTGTGCAGGCATCGGAGTGACGTGCTCTCTTATTTTTATCTTCATATGACCTACTCTTCGAAAATCTTGTCAAGGAACCACTGTTTCTTGAACAGCTTCAGGTCCGCGAGCCCCTGCCCGAGGCCCATGAAAAGAATCGGCTTCTTTATCTCGTAAGCAATGGAAAGAATCGAGCCGCCTTTGACGTCGCAGTCTGTCTTTGTCATTATCACGCCGTCAAGGCTTATGAATTCGTTGAACTTGCGCGCCTCTTCAACAGCGGCGTTACCTGCCAGAGCCTCGCCGATGTAGATTTTCAGGTCAGGCTTCGCAACCCTGACGATTTTCTTCATTTCTTCCATCAGATTTTTGTTCAGCTCTGACCTGCCGGCCGTGTCAATGAGCACGGCGTCGACTTTCTTCGCCTCAGCGTGCTTTATCGCGTCAAAAGCAACCGCGGCGGGGTCTGCTCCGTACTGGTGCTTTATCACGGGCGTGCCTGCTTTCAGGCCGATTTTCTCGATCTGTTCAATTGCCGCAGCGCGGAAAGTGTCTGACGCCGCGATTACGCTGGATAAGCCCTGCTGTTTTAAGTAGTATGAAAATTTGCCTATTGTAGTTGATTTTCCGTGGCCGTTCGGGCCCACAAAAAGAATCACAAAAGGCTTTTTCTGCCTTATTTTATCGATAATGTCGTAATCAGACTCAATAAGCACGTCTTCCACAGATTTTTTGATTGCATTATTCACTGCGTCGTGCACTGATTCATGCGATGAAATTTCTTTTCCGACAAGCACCTGCTTGATGTCTGCGCATATCCTGTCTGCGACAGAGACTGACACGTCGGCTTCGAGCAGCTCAAGATGAAAATCAAAAAGCAGGGACTCAATGTCTTCCCCCTTAATCACAGCCCTGCGCGTTATGGCTTTCTTAAGGCGCGTGCCGAAAGTCAGCTTCGGTATGAAGCTCCGCTTCTGCTTCGGCTGATCCTCAGGCCGCTTGTACTCCTCTTCAAGAAACCGCTCCTTGTTTTCTTTTGGTTTCTCTTCTTCAGCAGACGGTTCTTCAGCCTCTTCAGATGTTTTTTCAGAAGGAGCTTCCTCAACTGCGGATTTTTCAGATTCAGTCGGTTCAATTTCAGAAGAGGTTTCTTCTGTTTCAGTAGTTTCTTTGGTTGCCTCAATTTCTTTTTCAACAGAAGGCTCTTTCTCAGCCTCTTCAAATCCTTTTTCAATGAGCTCTTTTTTGACGAGCTCTTCTTCAGAAAAAGCCCGCTTCTCTTCAGCAGGACCTGCTTCATCCAGCTTCTTGTCAAGAGCTTCCTCTTCTTTCTTGAAAAAAGAGCTGAGCTTCTTTTTCAGCTTGTCAAACATCAGAGACCCTCCAGAAAATCAGCTCACTTGCCCGGTTTTTTTGTCTGCGCCGTCTGAGTCTTGGCCTGCTCCTGCATTTTCTGCATCTCTTCGCCTGTTGCTGAATATCCGCCCTGTATGTCGTTCATTATGCTCTGCTGGGATGCGATGCCGTTTTTGAGCTGTTCTTCCTTCTCTTTCAGGAATTCAGCGGCTTCCTCCAGAGTTTTGCTCACGAGCGTTCCTGCGCTCACGTCAACAAGCACGTTTTTAGAATCAGTCACTTTGCCCTTAACGTAAACTCCTGAGCCGAGCGGGAACAATCCGTCGCTTTTATCGGAATTTTTAAGGTCTTTCAGCGCGCCCTGCGAAATTATAACCGATGTAAGCACTCTTTCAAGCACGCCTATCTGCTGCTCAACCTGGCGCGCCTGCTGCTCAAGGTATCTCATCTTCATCACGTTTTCCTGGAATTTCCTTTCGTCCATGAAATCAGCTCCTCTTTTTACTTCATTTTCAATCCTTTCAGTAAATTTATTCCTGTTCGAATACAAATATGTCGTCTATTCTATTTAATTCAGGCCCAGAGGTGAAAGTGCCTGCGACAATGCCGTTCGTGTTTCCCACGATGCCCGTCGCAACGTGCGGGTCGCCCATGTTGACCGTGCCTATGTTTCCCTTCACCTTCAGGGCTTCTTGAAGCTCGTTTAATCCGATGTCGTCAGTGTCCCTGTGGGTTATGAATCCCTTGTTGTTTGCGTATAAGTATGAGCCGACCAGGTTAGAGCCGGCTATTGTCATATAATGCGTTTTCGGAAGATCAAGCTCGCCCCTCAGAACAGGGCTGCAGACTATCCCCTTGTCGTTCATTGCCATAAGATTGCCCACGGCAGTGAAGCTTTCGGCAATGACAATCACTTCCGAGAAATGGTCTTTCAGAACTGCAAGCTCTTCCTTCTCAACGATGTCAGAGACAACAGCCGTATTGTTGTTGATTGAAAGAAATATTCCGAGCAGGCCTGTCCCTGCAATGCTGCACGGGACAGCGTCAACCTTCAGCGTTTCCTCTATTACGGAAGAAAAGCTTTCCGGGCATGCGTTGGGAACAAAAGCGAAGTTGTCATTTGCCACGCTGAAAACTCCGATGTACGGAGAATTCATGTAGCTCGCGCGTGAAATCATTATAAACCCTTATTTTGCAGGGTATGCGACAGCGCTATCGGCTGTCATTACCGCCCTCACCTTGACTTTTGACGGCGGCCTTGTGATGCCCCTTGCCCATATAACAGAATTAAGCGTCTTGTCAATTGTTATCTCCCTCTTAAGATGCTTTCCCAGCTGCTCTCTAAGCTGGTGCATTGCAGCCTTGCTTCTCTTTGTTCTCGGAGCGTTCCAAGCCTTTCTCAGTGAAACAGTAAGTATCCTTTCCTCGGTTTTCTCATCTTTTTTCTTTTCGTCCTTATTCTCTTTTTTCGGCTCGGCTGCCTTTTCCTTTTTAATTTCTTTCGCCGGCTGAGCCTGCTCAACTTTTTTCTTCTCTTCCAGCTCGACTCTCTTTTCTTCAGCTTTTAGCGCGGCTTTTGCCTCTTTTGCCGCTGTAATGTCCGCCATAAACTCATCTCATTATTTTTCATCAGCATAAATTAAGTTTTTCTGCTCGATTTTGACATTCTCTTTGAGAATTTCTTTTTGATGCTTTTTCCGACTTTCTTCGCGAGCTTCTTTCGGATTTTCTTCCCGAGCTTGTCAGTGCGCCAGTTCCTGCCCTTGCCCCTGACCATGCTCTTGTCGCCTGTGACCATGTACACCCAGATAGGGGCGCGGCTGTTTCTTTTCCTGGCTCCGGACAGCATCTGCTTCATTATGTCGGATTTCACTTTCGCCATAAACATCATACTGCTTTCATTTTCTTCACTTTCAGCGCTGTTTTGCCCACAATGGACGAGCCGGCCGGAGTTATCATCCTGCCTTTGTCCTTCTTTTTGACGTATCCCGCAGCTTCGAGCTGCTGGAGCGCTTTTCTGATTATGTTTCCGCCCGCAGGCATGTGCCTCTCGGGCTTCGAGCCCCTCGACTTCCTGCTTCCGTAAAAAGTCCTGAGCTTTCCGACGCCTACAACGCCGTCGATGCTTATTTTCCTCAGAATCGAGGCGCATCGAATATGCCACCAGTCAGCTTCGACAGGCTTTCTCTCCTTGTTGACGCCCGTCTTCACGAATTTCGCCCATTCAGGAGGCTTTATTTTGTCATTCTCTTTGAGAGCTTTCGCAAGCTCTAAAACGAAAATTCTTGCATTTACATCTAGCGCAGATACCATCTTTTATTCCCCTTTCTTTCGGACTATAAAAGTATGCCCTATTTTGTTGATAAGCTTTGAATTTGTTTGTTCAAGAATTTGATTCAAAATCCTGTCAAACTCATCGCACTTACTTTTCTGAATCTTCCCCTTTATATACCCTTTTCTGTCCAGCTGCGACTTTATTTCGGCGATAATCTCGTCAGTGAGCCCGTCCTTCCCGACCCAGACCGTGGGCTCAAGAGCGTTAAGCTCCTGCCTTGTAAGCTCCCTTTTATTTTCGGCTTTTGGCTGTGCCATATTTCTTTACATCCCCGCATTTCTTGCATTTGTAAACAATCATTTTTGTCTTCGGGTTTGTTCTCACAGACGCCGTCTCAGAAATCCTGTAAGCGAAGCACTTTTTGCAGAACAGCAGCTTCTGCTGCTTCGGAAGCGTGACATTGTAGCGCTTGCTTATTTTCCAGGCAAGGTCGCAGTATCTCTGCGCGCGGTCAGGCCGGGCCGTTTTCTCCTGTCCGGCAAGCTTCAGAAGTTTGTCAATCCTGCCCTTCGCGAGCTTCTCAACCCACATCGGTTTTTTTCCTCGGCCTGGCATAACTCACAGCTCACATCGTTTTATAACTCAAGAAGTTTCTTTGGATGTTTTAATACCTTGTATAAGTTTTTCTTGGATACCTGCAAAACAACCTGCGGGTTGCTTTAAGGTTTCAATGCACATGCGTTTTCTTTATCGTGCATTGCAAACCTTGCCCTTCTTTTTTTGAAAAAGAAGGGGAGAAGTGCGTCGGCGGGGATTTGAACCCCGGCTATAAGATTGGCAACCTTACGTCATAACCATTTTAGGCAGCCCTTCGTTAGACGAGGGGACCGCTAGCTAGACCACCGACGCGTGTTTGAATGTATAATGGGTCCAAGCGGATTTGAACCGCTGATCTTCGCCTTGTAAAGGCGACGTCTTAACCGTTTTCCGTTTTTCCCGTTTAAATGGGAAAAACACTGGACTATGGACCCTTAATTCATGGCAGGCAACGTTTTTATAGTTTGCTGGATTTTTAAGCGTGGTGATTTGACATGCACAAAGCAATGACAACTGAAATAAGCGGAAGAAAAATACACATGCTGAGACTGATAGCGACATTCGTCATAATCGGGGCCTCGCTTATGCTTCTTTCAAGCGTATTCAAGGTTTTCCTGATTTCAAACATTTTGTCTGAAGTGAACCAGGGAATACCCCACCAGATGCAGATTGACCTTGACGGGGTGGTCATAACACAGAACATTGCCGCCAATGATTATGAAACCCAGACGGGAATGTACATGGCACCTGTCGCAGGCATAATGTTCTGGTCTGCAATCCTGCTGGCCGGCGGAATACTGTATAAGCTAAGCTTTATCAGGCCAGTGAGCGAGCGCGGGCGCTTCCACAAGAAATAAATCAGCATAAAATAAGATACGGGCGCTTCGGAAAAAAGTAATCTGCGCCCGTTAATGCAGCAGGTAAACTACGGAAAACAATCCGCAGGCGGCGCCTTTACGGCGTCACCACTGCTACGTTTCCAAGGTTTTCTATTCTGCTTGACTTCACAGCCACAAGCTTTCTTACGCCTGTCTTGTTGGCTATGTCAACCAGCCTCTGGGTGACTATGCCGTCAAACACGACAGTCTCAACGCCCTCGGTTGTTTCAAGCGCGCTTGAGATATCCTTGACGTCTATTTCTGAAATCGGGCTGTTGTCAGCGCCGAGAAGAACGCCTTTCAGGCTGCCTTCAAGCGATTTCAGCTGCCGGAGATGAGGGTCCTGCGGACGCTCTTCAGCTGCAGGCGCCGCCGGCTCGGCAGGCCCTTCCATCTCCATGCCCGGCTCTTCAGGCGGTCTCGGCCTTGCTCTTCCGAACGGGCCGTCCCTGAATTTGCTCAGCGGACCTTCGCGAGGCCTGCCAAGAGGACCTTCTCTGGGTCCATGAAGTGGGCCGTCTCTCGATTCAAGCGGACCCCCTCTAGGTCCAAATGGTTCTTCCCTCGGTCCAGTCGGACCCTCTCTCGGTCCGAGTGGCCCTTCTCTGGGTCTGAATTCCGGCCTTGAAAATCTGTTTTCAAAAGGCCTTCTGAATCCTCTTTCCTGTTCAGGCCCTGAGCCCTGCGTTTTTCCCGCCGCGCCCTGCTCAAACGGAAGCTTGTTTCTCAGGCATTTGATTATTTCCTTCTTTGTAAGCTCCTCAACTTCCTTGCCGTCAGGCGCTCTTGCGACAAAATCAATTTCTGCGCAGTCCATAAGCTGTTTTATTATCAGGTCCCCGCCCCTGTCCCCGTCAAGGAACGCGGTGATTGTTTTCTTTCTTGAAAGGTCCTGGATTGTCTTCGGCACGACCTTGCCCTGCATTGCGATTACGTTTCTGATGTCCGCCTTCAGCATTGTCAGGACGTCCGCCCTGCCTTCAACTATGATTATGTGCTCGGCGTCGTCAATGTTTGGCCCGGCTGCGAGCTTTTCAGGCCCGTATTCGGCAACGTCAGCCAGTTTGACCTCGTCCCTCACAAGCTCTGCAATTTCTTTTCTCTCCGGGATTATTTCCGAAATCATCCCCTTCAGCATAGCCTTAGCCCTGCTGACAACCTGGTCCCTTTTCAGCGTTCTCGTGTCCTCTATTTTCACGACATTTATTTTCGCCTCACAGGGCCCGACTCTGTCAACAGTCTCAATGGCAGCCGCCAGAATGACTGTTTCAACCCGGTCAAGAGAAGAAGGGAGGATTATTTCTCCGACTGATTTTCCGGCTCTTGTGTTGATGTTAACTTCAATTCTTCCGATTCTTCCGGATTTCTGGAGCTCCCTCAAGTCGAGTTCGTCTCCCAGAAGTCCCTCTGTCTGGCCGAAGATGGCTCCGACCACGTCGGGTTTTTCAACTATGCCGTCTATCTCCAGACTTGTTTTTACCACGTATTTTACCGTATCTATATAAGTTTTTCCCATATGAACACCTCATGTCATTTTCCCACCTGCGCCGGAATTATTTCCGCCGCGGCATTCGTTTTTTATTTTTTCATATCTCCTGTCCAGTTCTTCAATGTATTTTATTCCGGTCATCAGCCGCAGCATTCTGCGGTAGTCTTTGTTGACCTTTACTCCGCTTCCTTCAAGGAGTTCTGACAGCCGCTCAAGCAGCTGCTTCCCTCTCCTGTCAAAGTCGGTCAGTATGATTGCCTCGTTGGTCTGCGCTGATATCCTGTCTGCAAGCGTGCTCAGCGGGCTGTTGTGTATTTTGTAGATGTTCTTTATGCCCAGAGTCTCAAGCGCCTGCTTGTCCCTCTTGCCTTCGACCAGCTTCGGATTTTTGTCCTCAGCCAGCTCCCGCAGAAGGAGCTCAAGTTTTTCAAGGCTTGCGGAGCTTTTTCGGCGAGTTTTTTTCTCCGGAAAGCGCTCATTCATAAATTCAGCACCTTTCTCACTTTTTTTCCGTCCCCCTTTATGAGCAGCGTTTTCTTTGTGCTTTTTTCTCCCCTTGCTATGCTCACTTTGCAGCCAAGCTTTTTCTCCATCTCCTTCACAAGCTCCTTGTTTGCCCTGTTTTTGAGGGGGCTTGAGGAAACGCGTATCTTCAGCCTGTTAATCCATGAATCGACTTCGCCTATTTCAAATTTCTTTGAATTCGGCTGTATCTCAACATCGATCAGCAGCCCGCTGCCAGTTTCTTTGAGCATGATAAGTCTCTTTCATTGCCTTCACTTGCCCATCAGGGCATTCCTCTTAGTGCTTATCGTATTTGCTCATCGCCACATAACAAAAGCAGTCCAAGGGCTTGCGCCCGAGTTCAAATCCGCAATGTATCCTTATGCCGGCATTCCGGCGGGTTCCATGATTAAGCGAATATGATAATGAATACTTTTGATTAAGTGACTTTTTTGGATTGTTTTTGATTTTATGAGCAATTGATTGATGTTTGCTGCATTAATTATACGGACAGCCCTTTAAAAAGGGGGCGCTTACTCAGCGCTTGTCGAGCAGGGATTTCACTTCTATGCCCTTTTCCTTCAGCCACTTCTCTTTCTCTGCGCTGCTTTTGAACCTGAACAGAGGCTTTAGCTCAGGCCACTCCAAATAACCGGTTTTCAGGGATTTGTCGACAAGTTCGCGGCCCTGGGGCGTCAATCTGATATCTAGCACTTTGCTAGCTCGTTTCCCGCTCCCCCTCTCGACTTCGGCGAGCCCGTTTGCTTCAAGCATCACGAGCATCATGGAAAAACGCGGTGATACACACGCATGTGATTTGTCTTGACGGGCATAAAATCGTTCAGTCCTTACGACCTTCCTCCCTCTGATATCCTGCAGTTTTCGTATCATTTCATGACCAAGTTTTCTAATGCCTGATAGCGATTCTATCCTGTTAAGGTCGGCCTTTCTTCTATATCCTCTGTGGCACTGATCACTTCTCTTCGGTCCCTTTTTGATTCCAAGAGCGTCATACACCTGTTCAGAATTTGAATAATACATTTTGTTGTAGTACTCTCTCTTTTCTTCCGCGGTTTTTCCCGGACACATTTCAAGGATTACGCGCAGTGTCAGCGCCCTACGCACGCCAACATCCTTCGGATGTTCCCCGCGCACCATGTCTCTGGCTTCCAAAAGTTTCTCCTGAGAAACTTTTTCGCCTAAAAAAGATTTTCTTATCAGCCCGCGTTTTTCCATAGAGCGCATCGTTCTTGTCATATGTCTATTTAGAATCAGCAGGTAAATAAATCAGGGGTCTGTCAAACAGCCATCATATTGTCGTACTCGTTGTTCAGCTCCCTTTGAATCAGGTATTTCTCCAACTTCTGGTTCTCCCTGCCCTGCGCCCGCAGGGAATAGCTGTTTTTCGTGATTTCAACAGCGTACACAGGCGAGCCCTTGAAAGAATAGGCGAGGACGGGCACGGCCTTGTACTTGCGGGAAACTGCCAGAATTTCGTCCATTCCGCTTATGCTCATCCTGTCATTCATCGTCTTTTTGCACTGCACAAAGAGATTCTCGCCGTTTTTCGTGGCAAAAAGGTCGGTCTCGGATTTTGACGCCGGCGAGCGGACCACGAGCCAGCCGTTTTTCTCAAGGACCTTTCTGGCCCGGTGTTCGAGCTGATACCCCACTTTGTAGTGCGTGACCATAATTATCAACTTTGCAAATCTATCCGACCAATTTCAGCTTTCCGGTGAATCTGTCGATATCCTCTTCGAAATATGGGCCTATGCCCAGACAGGTTGCCGTGCCGGGCTCAAGCTGCGTCAGGCCTGCGTCAACTATAAGCCTGTGGGGCATTTTGTCAGGCAGGCTTTCCTTCAGCTCCATCAGCTGGGCCTGGTTTTCAACGTAAACCACGACTTTCTTGGCACCCTGCTGGAGCCAGTGCTTTGTCTCATTCGGCGCCAGCTTTTCGGCTATTCGAAATGATTCTATTGACGCGTGCGCCACCTGCGCGGACATTTTGCCCTTGGTCATTTTCAGGTCTTTGCGGACGGCGATAACCTGCTTCAGCTCATACATAAACAAATATAAACGCAGGCTGAATATTAAGACTATGGCTAAAAAGTCCAAATCAGCGCCCTCAGCCGATGTTACGGCGCAAAAACAGACGGCAAAAAGGCCGGGCGCTACAATGGCTGCGGAAGATTACCTTGATTTTCTCATACAGAGCAGGTACGCTGAAAGCGAGATAAAGCAGAGAATGCTGCTGAAAGGCTATGACGCGGAAGAAATCGCCGAGCTGATGGAAAAGCATTACCACAGGATGATAAGCTCTTCAGACCAGTCAACGCATAAAGCAGCCACCCATGCGGCTTTTTTCGCTTTTTTCGTTTTAGTGTTCGTGAATCTCATATTTTTAGTGGCGCTGTCTGCAATGAATTTGGGCTCAAACGCACTTATCTATCTCATTAAGTCGGTCATCGCAGCTGTCGTGTCATTTGTCACGGTGATAACCATTTTCAAACACAGCTACGATGAATACACAAAGGAAAGATTTTATGCAATGACGGGTCTTTTCGTGGCTGTAATCACCCTGGCGTTCGATTTTGTGATTTTCCTCCTGTCGGGCGTGCCTATGGAACTGCTCACCCCGCTGCTGCCTTACTTTGCGATAGACGGCATCCTCGTTTTCGGCGTATGGTTCCTGTTCGGGGAAATGATGGGGTAACCTGCAAAATAACCTTTATAAACTCCATAAAATACAAGAATAGCGCTGCTTTTTTGCTGTTCAAAAAAGACAAACTGAGGTTTTGAAATGCTTACAAGATTCGAAGAGGCGAGGATAATCGGCTCAAGGGCGCTGCAGATTTCAATGGGCGCGCCTGCGCTGACAAAGGATACAAAGGGGATTACGAGCCCGTACGAAATCGCCGAGATAGAGTTCAAGGAGAAAGTCCTGCCAATCTCGGTTGTCAGGACGCTGCCGAGCAACAGAAAGCTTTACGTTGACATTGAGGGAAACATAATCGTGGACCAGTGATTTCATGGGCAAACAGAGAAGCAAAATTCTGAGAAGCCGGGCAAGAGAGCTCTGCGAGATTTATCCGGACAAATTCAACCAGGACTATGAACACAACAAGAAGGAGCTCAACGAGCTGGACATATTTCCAAGCAAAATCAGCAGAAACATAATCGCAGGATACCTGGTCAAGCTGACTGCACCGAAAGAGCTGTGAGATTATCTAATTTTCAGTCATTTCTTTTTACTTAGCCCGCGGCTTCTTCCCTGATGACCTGCGTGGGCGCATCCTCGGCTTTTTCTCTTTCAAGCCTGAACAGCGAGCCTGACGCCGCTTTTTCAAGGGCAGGCTCGTGCGTGATTATGAAAACCTGGTCAACGATTTCAGGCAGGTGCTCCCTCATCACCACGGCGAGCTCCTGAATGGCGTTCTGGTCAAGATTGTGGGTCGGCTCGTCAAGCACAAGCCAGGACAGATTCTGCGTAAGCGCAAGCGACAGGGCGATTCTCAGCGCAAGGCAGGCTGTGCTTCTCTCTCCGCCGCTTGTGACGCCCTCCACATTCGCCCATTTCTCTCCGCGCGTCTTCAGCTGGAGGATGTAATCGCCTGTTTCGTCAATCGCCAGCTGGAGGTCAACATAATCGCCGTACGGATACATTTTGTCCCATACATCTGAAAGCACGGCGTTCGTTGTTTCCGTGAATTCAAGCCTGAGCTGGCTCTGCACAGACTGAAGAACATTTGAAAGCACGTTGAATGACTCAACGTGCTTCGTGAGATTCTCCGCATCAGCCCTGCTTCTCTCGACTTCTGCGCCGATTTTCTCGATTTCATCAAGCCTTTTCTTTTTCTCGACGGCCAGGAATGTCATGTTCTGCATTTTTTCCGCGATGACCGCAATCTGCTTCTCAGTTTCCTTCACAAGCGCAAAAACAGCGTTCTCCTCGCTCTCGCTGTAATTCATCTGCGCCATCTGTCCGGCGTATTCCGCGGCAAGGGCGCTGATTTTCTGAAGCTCGGCTGCGCTGTCGTAGTATTCGCAGGCTTTCTCGGCTTTTTTGAGGCTGTTGTCAACCTCGTCAAGCGAGCCAGCGATGGATATGCCGGCAAGCCTGTTTCTTATTATCTGCCTTTCAGATGAAAAAGATAAGATTTCTTTTTCCATTCTTTCCTTCTGTCCCTTGCCGAATTCAAACTCGTCGACTTTCTTTATTTCAACCTGGATGTTCTCGATTTTCTTCTCGGTGTTCCTGCGCTGCTCTGAAATCATCGACAGGAGGCCGCTTATTTTTCCGGTTTCCCTGTCAATCTCGGTTGTTTTTGCCCTGCGCAGGACAGCGATTTCATTCCTTTTCTCGGGCGTGAGCTTTGTTTCGCACGTCGGGCACTTGTCAAATGCGTCCAGACTGTGAATCTGCGCTTCATTCTCTTGTTTCTGCATTTCAAGCGCGGCTTTCACGCCCTGCTTCTCATTGAGCTGCTTCTGCAGGCCTTCAGTTTCCTGCTTCAGGCTTTTTTCCATCTGTCTCAAGTCAGTTCCGACAAAAGTCTGGGCGAATTTCTGCTCAAGCTCGCCGATGTGCCTCTCATTGTGCGATATCAGGCTGTCAAGCTCTGCGAGCTTTTTCTCGAGATTCTGCTTGAGCTCGCTCTTCTGCTTTAGCTCGTCCCTCATTTTCTTCAGCTGGCTCAGACTTGCTCTTGCATCTGCTTCTCCAGCTGCCGGTTTTTCAAGCTTTGAAATCTTGGAATTTATGAACGAAATCTTCCCGTTCGCTTCGCTGGCGCTCTGCCTCAATTGTTCATACTGTTTTTTCAGCTGAGAAAGCTGGACATATTTGGATTTTGCTTTTTCAAGCTCGCTTCTTTTCACAGCCAGCTCTTTTTCAGTAGAATCAGCCTGCATTTGCAAGACCAGAAGCTCTTTTTTCACAGGCTCGGCGTCAGCCAGCCCCCTATTCTCTTCTACAAACTTGAGCTGCGAATCTTTTCTTTCGCCGAGTTTGTTCACAAGCGCGCCCAAATTCCTGCGTGCATTTTCAAACTTGTCAATCTGCAGAAGCTCGTCTATTTTCTGCTTTCTCTTGCCTTTCGGAATCTCTAAGAAATAATCTATGTTGTTCTGTTCAGCGTAAACAGCACGCGAAAACAAGTCGTAATTTATCTTCAGCGCAGAGCACACAGCTTCTGTGACCCTCTTTGTGTCAGGAGACTCGACGACCTTTCCTCCGCACAGAAGCGTGCTTTCGCACGTGCCTTTTCCGAGCTTTATCCTGCGGATAACCTCGTATTCCTCGCCATTGATGTCAAACTTCAGGGAAACAGAAGCCCTGTCAGTCTGCTCAGGCTTGTTTCTCACAATCTGGTCAAGCTTGAGCTTTTTCGTCTGCAGAGCGGGGAATGTTCCGAAAAGGGCGAAGCATATCGCGTCCATCGAGCTGGTCTTGCCCGAACCCATGTTGCCCACAAGCACATTCGTGCCTTTTGAAAAGATGAACTCGCTGTGCCCGTGCGAGCGCCAGTTCTCGAGAACGAGGGATTTTATCATGCCTATGTTTTTGTCTTCTGTATAATATAGATTTAACGCCCCCACCGAGATTTGAACTCGGGTCTTAGGCTCCGCAAGCCCATATCCTATCCAAGCTAGACTATGGGGGCACAAGTATGATAGAAACAGGAACGTATATAAATGGCATTTTTACAAATATAAAACGCTCACCCGAGCAAACGAGGTGCAACAAACATGATAAAATGCTCATCCTGTAACAAGGAAGTAACGAACGACTACGTAAAATTCAAATGCCCAGACTGCGGAAAAGCAACAGTGACAAGATGCATGCGATGCAGGGAAATGGTAACGCCCTACGCCTGCAAGGAATGCGGTTTCACTGGGCCATGAGAGCTGATTCTGAATGGGAATGGCCATGATTGTCTACCAAGTTTACCCTGAAGAGGGCTATGATTTGCAGAAGCTGGTGGACACCATATCCAAGATTGACAAAATCAAGTCAGTGCAGAGGGAGCCGATTGCCTTCGGGCTTGAAATCCTGAAGGTCGGCGCCCTGGTTGACGACAAAAAGGACAACCCCCAGGCCGTCGAGGACGCGATAAAGAGCGCCGAGGGCGTCAGAGAAGTCGAGAGCGTTGATGTTACGCTGATTTCCTGAGAAATCAGGCGTCAATTTTTAACTCTTTTTCAAAACCAACTAGTTTTAACCAGTTAAAATCAATCGGAGCTGATGCTCCTCAAACTTTTGCGCTACGCGCAAAATCAATCGCACAGGAAGTCTGTTAACCCAGTTAAAACCGGTTAAAACAAGCGTCAGTCTGGAAAATTAAATTAGACAAAAGAATGAAGGCAGACATAAAAAGGATACAAAAAGATTACTGGAAAGCAGATAAGGAAAACAGGAAAGTGCTGATAAGTAAACGATCTGGTAAAATTCACCTAGTCGGCGTTCCTTTAGGAGCATACGGAGTTCTTATAAGCAATCCGCTGACTGTTGCCCTTGGGGGAATTATAGCAACCACTCCAATAGTTATTCGCATGGGAGTGTACGGCGCAGGCAAAATAGAACAGGCAGGAATTAAAAGCGGAATCAAAGCAGGAATTAAAAAATCAGCCACGCTGAGCAAAAAACAGTCAGTTCAAGAAGTTATAAAAGAGGCACAAGAGCAGAATGCAAAGATCAAGGAACTTCTTGAGCAGAGCAGGCGTATTAAAAATCCACCTTCGCAGGTGGGCGCGTATTAAAAGTCAAATTCATTTTCTGTCTCTAAACCGAAAAATCAAAGTACTTCTCCATCAGCTCTTTTTCTTTGTGGGCCTTGTCAGTGTCCCTGATCTTGTACTTCTTCATTATTTCTTTTTTCAGATGGGAAGGCACGCTGCCTGACTTGAGCACTTTCTCAATCACGTCAGCGGCTTTTGAAAGCTCCCTCTCCTTCCAGGCGCATATCACGCTTCTGGAAGGCCAGTACATCGGATTCTTCTCAATGAACGCCTTCGTGTTCTCATTGTCCCAGACCTCAGGGCCCCTGTGCTTTGTGTATCTGCTCAATTCAAGGGTGTTGAGCTCAAAAGCCAGCGCGCACTCGTCTTTCTCGTCTGTCCAGTACATCGACCTGTAGACCAGGAATTCCCTGTCCTGCAGCTGAATTTTGATCATCTTCGCGAGCTTCTCAAGCTGGGACCACACAATCTCCTCATTGACGTCTTTCGGATAGGCGAATGAAACAATGAGCATTTTTCTGCCTTCAAGCATTTCTTTTACATCCACTTTGTTCTTTTTCGGCTCGAAGAAATCCTTGTTCGGCTTCTCCAGGTATTTTCTGCATCTGAGTATGAACTTGCTCAGCACAGTGCGCGAAACAGCCGCGGCGACGTTCCTGTCCTTGTCAACAGGGTCGATGACAACGAGTGGCTCTATGAATTTGTCATCACCCTTCCCGATCTGCTCGATGTCAATCAGAATCTTCTTGTTCCACTCTTTCGCGGCAGCTTCGGCAAGCTTGCTGAAAGAGCCGTACTTCAGTATGAAAAGCTCGCACAGGTAGCCTGAAAAGCCGTTCACCCTCTGGTCGGCGCCGTAGATATCGCCTGCTTTCATGAACTGCTTGAGCAGCCTGACTTCGTCTCTTTGCTTCTGTTCAGTGAGTTTTTTCTTTATGTACTTGTTGTGAAGCGGGGAGCGGTCAACTGCGGAAATTATCTTGTCCTTCACTCTGTAACATGGCACGACGTCAATGTCAACGTCCTCAATCGTGGCCTTGACATAAGGGTGTTCGGCATAGTGCATTTTCGGCTTGTAGTCCGCGAGAACAGTTATGCCAACTGCAGTACCTTTTTTCTCAAGCTCTTCGCGGGAAGTGCTCTCGGGGAAGAAAACAAAAATGTCAATGTCCTTGTCGCCGGCGACGTAAGTGTCCCGAGCAACAGAGCCGACAAGCTCGGCTTCGTAGCCGATGTCATTTATTTCCTTGATTATGCTGTTCGCTATCCTTTCTATTTTTTTAGATTCGGCCTCGCTGGGCTTGATTTTTTTAAGAACCTTCTCCAACATGAGCTGTCCTCCTCATGCATGTCAAATGTGCCTCCGAAGGGCACACACTAATAATCAATTTATATTAGGAACAGTTAATAAACTGCATGGAACTGCTCTGCGAGAGGAAATCAGCCAAGATATATCAGGGCGAGCCGTGGAATTTGTACGAAGTCAAACTTCCCATTCTCAATGAGGAAGAGAAGGAGATGCTCAGCTTCATAAGCGACGCAGTTTCAAACAGCTACTCGGCAAGAGACTTCCAGAACGTGATTTTCAAGGACAAAAAGAAGACGAAAATCACCGAAAAACTCCAGGAGCTCATAGACAGCCTGAAGCCGTATTTCAACGCCATCAGCCTGGAGAAATACCAGTCAAAAATAATGTCGATAATTTCTGATTTTGTGAATTCGCAGAAAGAGATAAAGCACACGGATGCAGTTCAGAAGGAGATATACAACATAATAATCGGGCACGGCAAGCTTGAGTATTTCCTGCCAGATGACGAGCTTGAAGAAATTATGGTCAACGGCTACGGAAAGCCCATATTTGTCTTTGACAGGAACTTCGGTCTGTGCAAGACAAACGTGAAATACAATACTGAAGAGGAGATACTTGCCACAATCCACAAGGTTTCAGGATTCATAGGAAGGGAGATAGGAAGCGACACGCCGGTGCTTGACGCCAGGCTGCCTGACGGCTCAAGGGTGAACGCCACAATTCCGCCAGCATCTCCGATGGGAGCCACAATAACTGTCAGGAAATTCAGGCGCAGGCCGTATACAATCACGGAGATAATAGAAAACAACACAATGACATCCGAGCTCGCGGCTTTCATGTGGATGTGCGTTGAAGGCATGGGCCTGAGGCCGCTTAATTTTGTGATTTCGGGGGGCACGGGATCCGGAAAAACCACGACGCTGAACGCGCTTTCCGTGTTCATACCTGAGCGGGAAAGAGTGGTCACAATTGAGGACACCCTGGAGCTCAATCTTTACGACAGGCAGAACTGGATTCAGCTTGAAGCCAAGACAATCGAGGGCACGGCTGATTTGAACGACCTGCTCAAAACTTCGATAAGAATGAGGCCTGACAGGATACTTGTCGGCGAAGTCAGGGGCAAAGAAGCTTCGACAATGTTCACTGCAATGGACGTCGGCCACCAGGGCATGATAAGCACCCTGCACTCCAATTCGGCGAAAGAAACAATACTCAGACTGAGGTCGGAGCCCATGTCTGTTCCTCTTTCAATGTTCGTGCTTCTTGACATGATTATGATGCAGCACAGGATGCACGTGGCAGGCAAGGGCGTAATAAGGAGGGTCACGCAGGTCTCTGAAATAAGCGTGATGGGCGACAACATTCTTCTGAACGACATCTACATGCTTGACAGGGACGCCGACGTTGTGCGCAGGACAGACATCCCCATACAGATAATAGAAAAATTTTCTTACCTCACAGGAAAAAAGATTCCAGAGATAAAAGCCGAGCTGAAGCAGAGGCAGGCCGTGCTCGAGCATTTCGTTAAAAACGACATAAGGGACTACACAAAAATAAGGGACATCGTGAACGACTATATCAGCGACCCCGAGAAGACAATGAAACAGCTGAAGGTATAGCTGTGCAGCCGCGCAAAAGAATTCTTACGACATCAGAAGCACTATTATAAGAATTGCCGCTCCGCCGAGGATTCCGGCCACAACCATGAGCTCCTTCGGGCTTATTTTTCCGCCGAAACTCATTTTTTCCAGAATTTTTGGCGCTAAGCTCTGCATATTAAACGCAGCTTTTTCCGCGCCGGGCTTCTGCACGTCCGCCTGCTTCTCTTTTTTGGCGTCGTGCTCAGTGTAGTCAAGCATGGCGTTTTCCGAGGATATTTTTTTCATGTCAACAAGGTAAGTCACTGCAAACTTAACGAGGTCCTCCGAATACCTAAGCTCCTCGGAGTATTTTTTCATGTCAACCTTGCCCTTGTTTTCCTCGATCTTTTTTATTATCTCGACAAGGAAAGGCTGGTCAACGTCTTTGTTCAGCACCCGGTAATCGCCGTTTATGTCGGTTTTCCTTATCAGCTTGTCTTTTTTCGGGCTCTCCGTCTTCATCTGGTCGATTTTTTTCTTCAGGAAAAAAAGAAATCCGCCGCCCGCAGCCGCAAGGAAGACAAGGTAAAGGAAGCTGTAATCAACTTCAACAACTTTCACAAAAGATACTGCGTCATAAATAGCCTGGATGTCTGTCGCAGACAGGAAATGGACTTCGGCAACCGGCTCCTCGTAAAATATCGTGTAACCCTCGGGCGCTGTTTTTGTGTTTGCGAACACATTTATGTCCTGCCATCCGCCCTCGTACGCTTTGATCCAGGCGTAATACATATTGTCTTTTGAGCCGATGACAAGTTTGCACGGCAGGCCGGCGCTTATGCACATTTCCTTGAAATAAACAGAGGCAGCAAGGCTGTTTTTGTTCTGGCTTTCCAGGCTGACGTCAGTTATCGCCACAAACTCCCCCGACTCCGCTT
>JAZDJV010000026.1:0-2363 GCA_043803585.1 Microcaldota archaeon
GCATATGATTAGCATTATAATAGTATAAAAACAATATAAAGAATGCGCGATGAAGAAGTGAACAAACTTTGAGCCCTCACGGGCAATGAAATCATTCACGTTCTGAGCGCGCTCAGCAGGTTTATCTGCGCCTCTTTTTGAAGGCGCCCTCTTTTTCAAACTGCAGGTATTCTGCCTGAGAGCCCTCTTTTCCGAAAAAGATTGCGTTGCCTATCATTTCAGCCCTCTCTTTCGGTACGCCTCTTTTCTGAAGCCTCTCTTTCAGCTGGCCAATGGCTTTAAACTGCGCGTCCGTCATCCTGCTCTCCTCAGCAAGCGCCTGCTCATAAGTCATTCCAGTTCTTTTCATCCTAGCTTCCCTTTCAAACCGCATTTTCTCTTGCTGACTTGATAACTGGTCCACTATTCTTGCAAGTCTGTAATTAGGATTAACCGCCCCCTTGACTGCCCTATGCACATTTTGAGCGCCTGTTTTGAAGCGCAGCCCGATTGTGCTTTCAGCGCGCTCTCTTCTGAAAAATAACGGCTTTCTTTTCTTCGCTTGAACAGAACCGATTACTCTCACCATCATGAACACCTTTTCAGACAAGCCTCTTCACATTGTTTGCGAAGTGGGCAGAGCGAATCCACGCGCCCAGCTCGGTTTTCGGGCTGTTCTCATTGGTAAGGAAAAGCATCACGTCGTTGTCAGCCACGACCATTCTGTGCTCGTTGTCCTCTTTGTGGGTGATTTTCGCGAACTCCTGTATCTTTCCGCTGTATTTCGAGTGCTTCGGAGCCACGAACTTGACGTCAACGCCTGCTTTCGCTTTTGCCTTCAGTTTTTCGCCGTACTGCTCGTACTTTCTCTTAAGCCCCTCTTTTGTGGTCGAAATCAGAATCTCCTTCTGGCTGTTGTCAATCAGTGAATGCAATTTTGAATAAATGTTCTTCCTGTCCTTGAGAACCCACACAGACTCGTCAGCCACCGCGGTATCGGGCTGGACCTGGGACACCCTGCTGTTAAGCTTTGTCGCCAGTCCGTCAATCTCGGCAAGCTCCCTCTCGAGAATTTCCGACTTGCTCTTTTTGAGGTTTCCGAAAGCCTCTGTTATCTCGTTGGGCTTGAATTTCACGGGCCTGCCAGGCTGTGTTGAAACAAATCCGGTGCGCTCGAGCTTCGTAAGAACGTCATAAGCCCTGGGCCTTGGAATAGAAGCAAGTTCGGCCAGCTCCCCCGCGGAAGTGGCTCCGTTGCCCAAAAGCGCAAGGTAAAGGCGCGACTCATACTGATTTAAACCGGCGCGCTGCAAAAGATCGAGAGCGTCCTTGTCCATATGCAGTTTCATAATCAAATCGCCTTTATAAATGTTATAACGGCTTTCGGGTAACAACTGACCCGATCTCATCCCGTTAAAAGGGTTGTAAACCACAACCTTTATAAATGTTGTTACTACCAATAAGTAACAACTTAGAAGGGAGCTCCCTTCTCAGTTTTTTGATAACCTATAGGAGAAAGTGATGATATGAACTACATGAAAGCTTTGATTTTGGCCTTGCTTCTGGTCAGCGCAGGCGCTGCACTTGAAGTGAGCATAGACAACCCACTTGAGACCGTTGCGGTCGGCGGAGTGGCGCACTATTATGTCACCATCAACAATGATGGCGGCTCAAAAAACGTGATTGTGTCAGCAGACTCAGAACTGCCGATTTCAGTCACTGAAGACGAGTTTTACCTTGCAGCAGGCGAATTAAAAGACATTGACATGTTCGTGATTGCGGGGGACGGCGAAGGTCTTTACCCGATTGTGCTTACAGTAAATGACAAAGACTACGACCTTGCTCTGCTTGTCGAAAACGGAACAGCTGACCTTGTTATGAACTCGGTTTACGACCAGGTGGAAGTTGCAGCCGGCCAGTATCAGGACCTGCGCTTCATCGTAAGAAATGAAGGCAATGAGAGAATGAGAAACATCCTCGTGAGGGGAGACATTCCGACATCAATGGACCCTGAATACCCTGTTGAATTCAACCTTGACGCAAACGAAGTAAAAGAGGTCAAAGTCCGCGTGACAGTTCCGGCAGACTATCCTGCAGCTGAATACGAGTTCGTGCTGAAGGCGGTCACTGGAAACATAAAAGCAGAAGCTGAAACAATGCTCGTTGTCAACGAGGCTCCTTCAATCGAGAACGCTCTCGAGATGAACGCCCTGAACTGGGAAGCTGTGAAAACAGACGGAACAGTTACAGGATACAAAATCACCTTCAAGGTGATAAACAGAGCAATTGCGGACATCACAGGCGTCTCATGGACATTCGAAGGAATGCCGGAGGACTGGGCTGTTTCAGGAAGCGACAAGTTTGACATCGCAGGCTACGAGACA
>JAZDJV010000027.1:0-7937 GCA_043803585.1 Microcaldota archaeon
CCCTTTTCGGTGAGCCTTCTTATGGATCCTTTCTTGGATCTGAAACCTTTCTCATACAGCTTTTTTTTGATACTTTCTGTAAACGGCATGCCTTATCATATACCCTGCTTACTTTTATAAACTGCTGTTTGCATAGAAATACCGCTTATTATAACAAGGACCGCTAGCTTAGTACGGTTGGAGCACCCGACTGATAATCGGGAGGTCGTGCGTTCAAATCGCATGCGGTCCACTAACCTTTTTTCTACCAAGTCGCATTTGCTTTTTGAATGCTTGCCACCCTATACTTATTCGCTTTGCTCATACTTTGATGCAAATGCTCCTATCAAAAACTGGCGCTCAAAGAAAAAAATTTAATCAAAAACTACGCGTCTTCAGCCTTGAGCATGGACTGGTAGCCAGTGCCCGAGAGGCCCTTTATTTTGTCTATCTGGCCGCCGAAATAGGACTCGAACTTCGGCGTGGTTGACAGAAGCTTTGTCGTTCCCGCCCTTTTTGACCTCAAAAATCCGCGCTCTTCGAGCTCTTTTATGTAGTCATAGGCCTTGTTTCCGATTATCGCCACAATCAGCGACTGCCGGACGGGCTGCTTGACCGCGACAAGTCCGAGCGTGCGCAGCGTGGCTTTTGTCATGTCTGTGCTGACAGCCAGGTGCGAAACTTTCGAGGAGTACTCCGGCTTGACAGTCATCTGATACCTGCCTTTCGCATCTTTGGTGATCATCAGCGCTGTGCTTTGGTTCTTGTAATCCTCTTCAAGATCATCAAGAGCCTTCAGAGAAAGCGAAAAAGAGGGAAGATCCATTATCTTCGTGAGCTCGTTGAGCGTGAGAGCCTCGGGGGACATAAAAAGAGCGGCTTCCGCAAGCCTTTTGGAATCGTCAGCCATCAGGCGCTGCCTCCGTTTTTGCCTTCTTTTCCGTTTCCGCTGCCATTTCCGCCGTTTCCAGAACTGACATTTCCGTTTTCAGGCAGCTTTATGAAAATCTCGTCAAAATAATTGTCCTGCCAAACCGCCACCCTTCTGCTGTTCGCGAGGTGGAGGAGGGGGACAAACACCCTGATGACCGAGTCAACCTGCCTGTTGGGAAGAAGCTGGGAGAACATGGCCATGTTTGTCTTGTCAACATTCTTTTTTATCAGATTATAAACGTCATCAATCCTTCTCTCAAAATCCTTTTCGTCGCTTTCGATCATCTCCATCAGCGGCTTGGGCAGAACCTCGGAGATGTTCATCTCCCTGCGCATGGCTTTTTTCCCCTCTTTTTTTATCACGTCCTCAATCGCAGTTATCAGCTCTTCAAGGCTCACCCTGCGCTTTGTCGCCCTCATCACAGGCTCAAGATCCGGCACGATGGGCTCCAGCAAAATCTGATCAGGCACATACATCATCTGCATTATATCCCCGCCGTCTGTCCTCATCTCCCAGCTGTCGCACTTGTATCTCAGCAGGATGCTTGACGCGAGCACGGCGTTCGCGGGTATTCTGAAGTCAATTTTCTTCAGGCTGTTCAGGTACTCCATGAACCTGACAACAAGAAGGGACACGTCAATGTCCCATGGGTCCATCCCGGACTTCTCGACGACATCTATCAGCATCTGCTTCCATTCCGGGTTGCTGGCGACTTCTACCAATGTGAAGTCTGCGCGCTCCGGAATTTCAAAATTAGGCTGCTGTGGCTGCGTGTTTTGCTCCACTTACGTCACCGCTTAAATAATGAATCCGGTGTATATAAATCAATATCTTTATATAGCTCGACCAAGGAACATATAAGAAAACGGGGCTTGACGGTGATATTTGATGGGAATTCTAAGCAGACTGAGAAAAAAGAAAACTTCTGAAAAACCGAAATCCGCTGCAAAGCCTGCGGCGAGAAAAAAGATTAAAATCAAGAAAAAAATCTTCAAGAAAACTAAGAAAGCCATGGCTGTCAAAAAGAAAATAAAAAAGCTGAAGGCCAGGAAGGCCGGAAAGAAGCTTCCGGAGAAGCAGGCGGCTGTCGGAAGAGATAAGGTCCGCAGGATAAACACAAAGAACATAAGGGCGAAGCTGATTTTAGAGGCGCCGAAAGAAGCGAAAATAAAACCGGCGGTGCACAGCCTTGCAAAAATGCCTGACAGGGTTGAAAAGGGCGGAGTCCACTGCCCGAAATGCCAGGCAAAACTGAAGCTCAGCCAGGGTGCTTCGGACGGCGACACAATGGAATGCAGGTACTGCAGGGCAAATCTTGAGCTGATAAGAAAGCAGAAGCATTTTGACGTGCGCCTGATTGAAGACGAAAAAGAAGAGGAAGAGCTTGAATACGAGTGGGAAGGGTTCGATTAGCTGCTTGAAGAAAAGTAAAAATTTCAGCGGTTCAAACTCTCCCACATTACTTCTTCTCTTGAATCAACTGTTATCCCGTTTTCTGTTATTTCGTATGGGTGGATTTTCTGATCATGCCTGCTTCCCCTCATTTTTCTCACAAAAATAGCCCTTTGAGGCGGCATGAAATAAAGCGAGACAACGGCGTCCGAGACAAACTCCTCAACGCCGAATCTTGAGAACTGGTTCCTTTCGCCCAGAGTCTCGGCAGTCATCAGTGTCGTGCATTTCATCTCTTTCAGCTCGTCCGCAAGCTTGAAAAGCGAGTATCTTATCATCGGGTCGCTGCCTATCCACATCGCAAAAGCAGTGGTGCTGTCAACAACGAGCCTCTTCGCGCCCATTTTGTCGACCATTTTCTTTATCCTGTCGATTTCTTCGTCAAACCTGAGGGCGAAATCCTTGGGCTCGATCATCCCAACCCTGTAGACTTTTATTTTTTCGTCCTGCTCGTACTTTGTCAGGTTCCACTTGAAGGATTTCATGTTCCACCACAGGTTCGTGGCCCCTTCCTCCATGGAAATGTAAATGCCCGGATCGCCGTACTGCTCGGCGCCCTTGTAAATATACTGCGTGGCTAGAATCGTCTTTCCCGTGCCAGTGCCTCCGCTGACGAGGACATTCGAGCCCTCCATAAATCCTCCACCTATTAGATCGTCTAATCCTGGAATGCCGGTTGGAACGCGTGTCATGATTATCAGGTAAAACAGCCAAAGAAACTTTATAAACTTGCTTGTTGTATTCTGCTTATGGCGTACGAAGGATATGTCAATCTGAAATACAAGCCGGGAAAGGACGACCTGGTGTGCTACTTTTATCTCGAGCCTGCGCAGGGAAAATCAGTGAGCGACGCGGCTGCGGCCACTGCGGCAGAGTCTTCAATCGGCACGTGGACAGACGTCTCCACGACCACAAAAAGAATAGCCAGGATGCGCGCGCAGGTGTTTGACATCAAGAAGAACATGATTAAGGTTTCATACCCTGCCGATCTTTTTGAGGGCGGGAACATGCCCGAAATACTGAGCTCAATCGCGGGCAACGTGTTTGGAATGAAGGAAGTCGAAAATCTGCGCCTGACTGACATTGATTTTCCTGACTCGATTCTGAAATCATTCAAGGGGCCTGCGCACGGCATAGAGGGCGTGCGGAAATACCTCGGCGTGAAGAAAAGACCGCTGACAGGCACGATTGTGAAGCCGAAGCTAGGGCTGAACGCGAAAGAGCACGCGCAGGTCGCATATGAGGCGTGGTCAGGCGGGCTTGACATTGTAAAAGACGACGAGAATCTTACCGGGCAGAAATTCAACCCGTTCAACGAGCGCGTTTCTCTTACGCTGAAAATGCTTGACAAGGCCGAGAGGGAGACGGGCGAAAGAAAGGGTTACATGGCGAACGTCACCGCAGAAACGCAGGAAATGCTCAAGAGAATGGATTTTGTGCGCGACTGCGGCGGAAAATACATTATGTTCGACGTTGTCACAGGCGGATGGTCCGCACTGCAGACATTAAGAGACAATTCAAATGGGCTGATTGTCCACGCTCACAGGGCTATGCATGGAGCTTTGACCAGAAACAAGAGGCACGGCATCTCAATGATGGCTCTTGCAAAAACTTACCGGCTGATAGGCGTTGACCAGCTGCACACCGGCACTGTTGTCGGAAAAATGGAGGGCAGCGCAGGCGAGGTCACGGCGATAAACAAGGCCATAACTGGAAAAATGGGCGACATAAAACCGGTGTTCCCGGTTGCGTCAGGCGGGCTGTGCCCCACGCACGTGCCTGATTTGGTGAACATTCTCGGAAAAGACGTCATAATCCAAGCCGGAGGCGGGGTGCACGGGCATCCTAAAGGCACAGCTGCAGGAGCTGCTGCAATGAGGCAGGCTGTTGACGCTGCAATGGACAGGATTCCGCTGAAAGAGTATGCCAAAACCCACGAGGAGCTGAGATCGGCCCTCAAAAAGTGGGGCTAATCAGCATTAAATACATGTTAATCTCTAATTATAGCACGGACCAAATATGAGACCCAGACGAGTGCGATAGCGATAAGAGCTATTTTTACCGCTGCCGCACAAAAATGGATGTGATAGGATGGCAAAAGGTTTGGACGGCCGCGACAAGGCTACAAGGGGAGCTACCGTGAAGATGAACGAAGTGTGCCCTGGCTGCTATTCAATGTCAGGCTCAAGCATAGTGATGAAGGAAGACAACGGAAAGTTCCAGTGCCCGAATGAAAGGGCCCACCTGTACAAAAAAAATGAAGAAGGCTTCATGGAAAGAGTTGAATCTTGGTAGTTGCTTATGGGTATCGGGAAATTCAGCAGCAATATGGTTTCTCGAAATGAAACTGAAAGCGCAAGCGCTGCGCCCGAGATTACGTCTGAAGATGTGCAGATGACGTTTTCGCAGGACGAGGTTGCAGTTCTTGAGATTTTCGAGAAAAAGTGCTCCGAGTTCGGCATCAACGCCGACCGGCTTTTGAAAAAGCTTTTTGCAAGCAGGAAATAGCTGACAGATAGCGCGGGGAGATTTTTCCGCGCACTTTAATCTTTCTTTTTATCAGTGCTTTTCTGAATTCTTCTAAATCGAAGGCATCAGCCTCAACATATGCGTTTCCCACCTCATATTTTATGTGCGCATCGCTGCCAGCTGACTGCAGAAATTTATACTTTCTTGCGAACACGAGCGCTTTTTCATTGAAATCAGGACGCACTGTCTTTGAATTGAAAACTTCCACGCCGTCAAAATGCCTGCTGAACTTCCCTGCCTTTTCTCCGAAGCAGGGCTTTGTGTAATCAAAAGGATGGGCCATGAAAAGAAGGGCATCCTGTTCTTTCACTTCATCGACAATTTCAAAAAGACTGCGGGCATTTACCTGCTTCTGAAGGAAGAAGCACAGCACATCGCCCAGCCGGTTTCTGCTTTCGTCAAAGGCTTTTATCTCTTCGCCCTTAACAAAAAACATCTTGTGCTTTTTCGCAGCTGCCTGCGCGTCTTTCCATCCGACAGCTGTGCTGTGGTCTGTCAGCGCAATTCCGCTGACCCCTTTTTTCTTCGCTACTATGAACATCGATTCAACTGATGAAACCCCGTCAGACGAGTATTTTGAATGCGTGTGCATGTCGATTTTCACAAAGGCTCGCCTCTTTTGATCTTCTTCACTGTATCAATCGTGTCAACAGGATTATATTTCAAAATCTTTACTGACTTCGCAATATCAAAAGACCTGTCTTCAAAAGTGTACCTCACGAATTCCGGCGTGAACGGCGGCTTTGCTCCTGCTGCGTTGAAAATGTATTTGACGGGATAGCCCAGCGCAGCAAGCAGATAAATTGTCTGCGCCGGAATCGGTATAACAGGCCGAGGGCTTGCGATTTCTTTCATCAGCTGCGTCAGCATTATGCTTCTCTTGTCAAGCGCATAATACACGTCTGATTTTCCATACTTCATTGCGTTCACAAGCGCCCGCACAACAGCGCCCTTGTAAGCCATGTGCACTTTCTGCTTTACGTGCGGAAAAGGCAGGTAGGTATACCTGTTAAGCTTCTTTATCACGCTTCTGTCGTAAATCATCGTCGAACGGATGATTGGCATTGTCAGCTCATGCCAGCGCCTCATTACAGTCACTTCAGCTTCCTCTTTTGCAGCTGAATACGGCGTAATGTTTTTCATCTCTACGCCTGCGCTGCTCATGTGAATCAGCTTTTCAACGTCCTCTTTAACGGCGCACTCGACAACATTTCTGGTGCCGAGCACAGTTGTTGGATAGTGCTTTTCATAAGGATAATTATGGCCCTTAAATTTGGCGAGATGAAAAACATAATCAGCTCCTTTCATTGCTTTGGCAACCTGCTTCTTGTCTGTTATATCTGCTTTGACAATTTCTGCGCCGCTGAAACCTGAAAAAGAGTCTTTCTTTTCGCCCCTTGACATCACGCGGACGTCGTCTATTTTCTCAAGCTCGGGCACCAAAGCTTTTCCGAGAAAGCCTGTGCCACCTGTGACTAAAATCATAAAATCACTTTTGCTTTTTCTTCGAAAGAACTTTCCATGAAATTGAAAGCCTGTACCCTACTGAAAACACTGACAGCGCCAGCAGAACGTAAACAGCGTAGCGCAGGGCAGAAATTCCAGGAGCATACCACTGCAGGAACAGGCCTGCAAACATGACAGCGCTGCGCAGGGGGCGCAGGGAAAGCCTTTCGCCCACGCGCGTCTTTGAAATCACCTCAAGCGTGGCGCTTATATAGGAGGCGAAAAGAACGAGGAAAAGCGCGGCAATGCCTATGCGCAGCTCGACAAATCCGGCGTACACTACCGCCATTATCATCACGGCGTCAACAACCCTGTCAGCCACTCTGTCAAGGAATGCCCCCCTTTCTGTGGCGCTTTTGAATTTTCTGGCCACAACTCCGTCATATGCGTCAAGCAGGGACGCGGCTGCAAACAAAACGACGGCATATAGAAGCTGTGACTTGACTGTGAAATACGCTGCTACGATTGCCAAAACAACTGATACGAGTGTTATATAATTCGGATTGACGTTCACCGCAATCGGGCTGAACAGCGATTCCAGCTTTTCCTTTCTTTCTTTCCTCATAGCAGCCCCTCGACAATTTCAAGAAACTTTTTGGCGTCCTCTATCGCCTGCTCCGCGTCTTCAGGGGCGCAATTGCCGCCTTCGTATTGGATATTGTGCCTTGACTGCCTGCAATCGTCCAAGATTTCAAGGTAATCTTTTATTTCGCCGGATTTAAACTTGTTTTTTAAGTACAAAACTAAACAGTAGTGGCTTCTTTCCTTAATGCCGTCTTTAAATAATATTGCTCTGGCCGAATGAAACATTGAGTTGTAGGCCTGTGAAAATGCAATGTCATAATAACCAATTTTTAAAATTCCCTCCGCTCTCTCAAGGAAATGTCTGGCCAGATTCAGCGAATTTTTTATTTTTTCTTCTTCTATTTTCGTTTTTTTGAGCAGATTTTCTTTAAAACAATCTTCGATATTCATATTTTCACCAGGTTATTGCCGTATAAAACAACATAATTGTTAAGCACAGATTTTCCGAAATCTGTTTTTGATTTTAATCTCCACTCATTTAAAGACATTACGTTGATTGTTGTTTCTCCCCCCAATAAATTCAGCGCCTTTTTTGGCATCGTTTTATCCTTTGAAATCATCAGGATATCAACGTCGCTCTTTTCGTCATATTCCCCTGTAGCATAGCTGCCGTAAAGCACTATAGAGGTTGTTTGGGGGTTCTCCTTAAGAACATTTTTGACAAATGCCTTTTTGTCTAAAAAAGAGAGGATGCGTGTTTTCTTCATTTGTTTTATTAGGGGTGAATCATTTTTTAAGCTGAAAAACAGCGCATTTGCAATCTTTTCTTTGGCTAAAATTCTGTTATCCGCAAATTCATTCAGGTAAATATGGGACGTTCGGGGGCTGATTTTTAATTTTCGCGCAAGCTCTTTGATGTGAATCTTAGCAGACGGCTTGTCTAAAAAGTAGTTTAAAATCACTTCGTTTTTAACTCCCCTTGGCATGCTTAGTAAACGATCGTTTACTATAA
>JAZDJV010000028.1:0-2164 GCA_043803585.1 Microcaldota archaeon
ATTATAACTTTTACATTCCTGCAAATAGGATAAGAGAATTTTTGTGGAATCTGTTTGCAGCCCATTACATTGAAATGGCAAAGGCCAGAGCGTACGCGGGAGACACAGGGGCGCTGTGCACCCTGCACACCTGTTTGAAAACAGTGTGCGAGCTGCTGGCTCCAATCAATCCGTTCATAACTGACAAGATTTACAGGGAAGTTTACGGGCAGACAGTGCACAAGAAGCAGATGCCTGCGCCGAACGAACACTGGGACTCTGAAGCGCTCGGGGGGCTGACCCAGAAGCTCGTGGAGTTCAACTCAATGGTGTGGAAGACGAAGAAGGACAAAAGCATCTCGCTTAACGCCGAAATCGAGGGCATAAAGATGCCGACAGAGCTGAAGCCGCTCGAGGACGATTTGAAGAAGATGCACAAACTGATTTGAGGTTGCTTGAAGATGTATGATTACAAAAAAGTCGAAGAAGAAACGCTGAAGTTCTGGTCAGAGAACAGGATATTTGACAAGCTCCGCGCGAAGAACAAGGGAAAAAAGAAGTTCAGGTTCATTGACGGCCCGATTACGGCGAATAACCAGATGGGCGTGCACACTGCTTATTCCAGGGCAGTGAAGGATTTGTATCAGCGATATAGCGGCCTGCGGGGCTGTGACCAAAGGTATCAAAACGGATTTGACTGCCACGGCCTGCCTGTTGAAGTGAATATTGAAAAAGAAGAGGGAATAGATGTCAAAAAAGACATTGACAAGTATGGATTTGAAAAATTCATAAACAAATGCAGGACGAGAGTCGATAAATTTTCAGAAATACAAACGCAGGAAAGCATCAGAATGGGCCAATGGATGGATTGGGGCAATGATTACTACACGATGTCGGACGAGAACATGCTTCATATATGGCATTTCCTGAAAAAATGCCATGAGAATAAGTGGATTTACAAAGGCCACAAAGTCCTGCCGTGGTGCTGGAGATGCGGAACGTCCCTGTCGCAGCACGAACAGACTGATTCTTACAGAGAAGCTGAGCACACTTCCGTATTTCTTCAGTTCAAATTAAATGAAAAAGAGAATGAATATTTGGCCGTGTGGACAACAACGCCGTGGACGCTGACTTCAAATATCGCGTGCGCAGTGAATCCTGAAATAATTTACGTGAAGGCGAAGAAAGACGGTAAAATTTATTACCTTTCAAAAGCTACTGCAGAAAAAGCTCTCGGCGAGTACGAAGAGCTTGAAACTCTTGGCGGTTCTCAGCTCATTGGCTGGGAATATGAAGGCCCTTATGATCATCTTGAAGCCCAAAAAGACGTTGTCCACAAGGTAGTTGAATGGGACCTAGTCGGCGAAGTTGATGGAACAGGCATAGTCCACATAGCGCCCGGGTGCGGTGCAGAAGACAATGACCTTGGAAAAGAACTCGGATTGGCGGTGATCGCTCCGCTTGACGAGAGAGGATTTTATTATAAAGGATTCGGAGAGTTCACGGGAAAGCACGTGACAAAAGTGCTTGAGCCGATCCTGGAAGACCTGAAGAAACGAGGTATACTTTTCAAGACCGACATAATCAAGCACAGGTACCCTTACTGCTGGAGATGCAAAGAGGACTTGGTTTTCAGGGCGACAGACGAATGGTTCATAAAAATGGATGACATAAAACCGAAAATGATTGAGGAAGCTGAAAAAGTCGCATGGTCTCCTTCATACGGGGGCAAACTGATGGCGTCGTGGCTCAACACGATGAGCGATTGGAATATTTCAAGAAAGAGGTATTGGGGCCTTCCCCTGCCGTTTTGGGTGTGCGAAAACGAAGAATGTGGAGAATTTGAGGTTATCGGCTCCTTGGAAGAGCTCAAGAAAAAAGCTGTCAGCGGAATTGACGAGCTTAAGGACATGCACAGGCCGTGGATTGACAAGGTCAAGTTCAAATGCGGAAAATGCGGCTCGGCAATGAACAGAACTCCGGAAGTTGGCGACTGCTGGCTTGACGCCGGAATTGTGCCTTATTCGACGCTTCACTATTTGACAGATAAAGAATACTGGAAGGAATGGTTCCCTGCTGAGCTTATTGCTGAAATGAGGGAGCAGGTTAGGCTGTGGTTTTACTCAATGCTGTGCATGAGCGTCGTGCTTGAAGGCAGGACACCTTATGAAAAAGTGATATTATT
>JAZDJV010000029.1:0-2786 GCA_043803585.1 Microcaldota archaeon
TACTCCAAATCCGGCCGTCCGGTGCCTTGAAGGCACGTGCATGTACGGCGAAAAGGACGTTCTAGCCGAATACAAGAACTTGACCGGGAATGTAACAGGCGTGGTAATCCTGGGAAAAGGAAAGCCCGGCGCGCAGAAGACCCAATATGTAAATCAGGCGGTAGCGCAGCTTTCAAGCGACTACGGCTACAAGGGGTATACTGTAGCTATGGTGGAACTTGATGAGAACGACCAGCCGACCAAATGCATATGCGAGCAAAAACTTTCAGATCTCACATTCGCGAACTGCGCAGACAACTCGACTTCAGCCTGCCTTGCAATGCAGCCTACAGAAGGGCAGGTCATGTTTTACATAGAATACCCCGAGTACCAGAACAACAGGATAATGGTTCAGGGCAGGACAGTCAGAATAGAGGCGAAAACAGGGACTGACCTGCTTGCAATAATCAACATGTTGAAGAGCATAGAGTATTAATTTTTGCGGAGCTGAAAAATCCCTTGTTAACTGCTCAATCTTGCGGAGCTGAAATCCGAATGAAGCTGAAAAAATTTATGTCTGAGGCTTATCCTTTATGAAGCTGAAAAATCTCCTGTGGCCGGCTGTTTCCCTGGCAATGCTTGCCGCGCTTTTCTGCGTGTCAGACATGAAAGTTGTTTTCTCGGCCAACCTTCTCTATGCTTCAGCTTCAATAGCCTGCTTTATGGCTTCAATATTCTTCTGGGGCGCCGCGTGGCACATTGTACTCAAAAAGGATTTTCTGTCCGAACAGAGGGTCAACTTCAAGTCAATGATAGGCATTTTCGCGCCAATGGGGCTTGGGGGGGACCTTCTCAGGGCCCATTTCGCGCAGTCTGAAAAAATCGGCAGGGCAGAGGCGCTCAGCGCGAGTTTTGTGGTGAAGTTTTTCAAGTTCGCGGTCATGCTTTTTTATCTTGTGTTCGCAGTCGTCCTGCTTGCGAGAAAAAGCGCGGACTATTCCTTGTACGAGCCCGCGTTCATAGGGGCTTTTCTGCTCATTATCTTTGCCATAATAATCATAGCGCTCTTCAATTATCCGCGCTTTGCCTCTGTCCTGCAGCGCATTTTCAGAAGGGTGAACGTCATGCATCTGCACAAAAACATAAAGATGCATTTCAAAAGCCTTTCTTCAGGCGCTTCAGTCTCAATCATACTTATTCTGGTTGTCTCGACTGTGCTTGAAATGGGGGCGGTGTATTTCGCCGCAAAAGCCGTGGGCATTCCGCTGCTTGTGGCCCATGTTTTCATTCTGGGCGCGGTCGTGAACATGCTCGCGCTGGCGGCATTCACCCCGCAGGGCATCGGTTTTGTGGAAGCCGGCGCGGCTGTCGTAATGTCAATGGGATTTTTTGCAGTTTCGCCCCCGCTAATTGCGGGCTTCCTCGTAATCTGGAACATAGTCAGAATTTGGGTGCCTTCTGCAGCTGCTGCTGCGCTGATTTCAATTGATTCGTTCAGGGGGCACGAAAAATAATGGTTAAAAAACCAAAGCTTTCAGTCGTGATGCCCTTGTGGAATGAAGAGGGCCGAGTGGGCGCAGTGCTTGAAAATCTCAAAAAAGCCCGCTTCATAGACGAGATAGTTGTGGTTGACGACGGCTCGACAGACAAAAGCTTCAGAGAGGCGAAAGCGCAGGTCAAAACAACTTATTCCTACAAAAAGAACCGCGGAAAGGGCTATGCCGAGATGTACGGAGCGGAAAAAGCGACGGGCGACGTCATAATTATCTATGAATCAGACGGCCAGCAGGAAATTGCCGACATAAAAAGAATTTACGACAGGCTGAAGACAAACGACATTGTGTTCACCTGCAGAGACTTCTCAAACGTTCCGTGGCCTCGCAGGGTGAACAACGTGCTCACTTCATTCGCGATTTTCCTCGCCACAGGCAGGGCTGTGCGCGACCCGCTGTCAGGAATGTTCGGCGCGCGCAGAGAGAAGCTTCTGGCGCTCGGCCTGAAGCAGGACAGGTTCCAGTTTGAGTCGGAGCTGAACATCAAGGCCCTGCGGCAAGGGCTGAAGAGCGAGAGAATACCGATTAAGGTAAAATACCACTCGCAAAAGCCGTTTGAGTTCAACAAGCTGAACTGGAAGCAGAGCTTCCTGCTGTTTATTTTCCTTCTGAAAAGCGTGCTCAGGTTTGAGTGAGCTAAAATTAACGGCGTTTGACTTTCATCTGCCTTTTCTTGTTCTGCGGGGAAATCTCAGTTTTGAAGTTTCGGGGAGCTTTCTGGCCACCCTTTCAGCTGTTTCAATCCATTTTGGGGGCATATTCAGCCTGTCTGACGACGCCCATCGCTCCTTGGTTTTCGCCCACCTCAATTCCCTTTTTCTTTCAATTGACCCAAGGATATTCTCTTCAAAGGGGGATTGATGGATACGTTCCATTATACTTTTTCTTAGCTCCTCAAATCTTTCCTTGTTTCCGAAGAAGGGTACGGCGAATAAATCAGCAAGCCTTGAACTGCTTGAAGTAACAGCGTACGGCGATTCCAGCATTTTAACATCAAACCGCGCTTCGCTGAATGATTTTACGTTCGGCATCGGCATGCCCCCGAAGGGGCTGAATCCGCCATGGCACTTTATGAATTTTTCTTTGATTAAGCGCAAATCCACGTAATCCTTTATTTTATGTGCTTCCATCGGGGAAATATGCTCATCAACATAAATGATATAATCCACATCGCTCAAGACTTTTTTAGTTTTTGAGTCTACCCGCGGGGCTGATGAAGAAAAGCTTCCAACAAGCCCCAAGCCGAGTAAGTTT
>JAZDJV010000030.1:0-5294 GCA_043803585.1 Microcaldota archaeon
ATTGACAGAACCAGCTGGATGTACTGGTTTGTCTTGATCGCGCTGAGCAGCTGTTTCTTGTCGTTGTAATAGTCTGCGATGACTTTTCCGACAGTGTTCACCGTGCTCACCTTGTTCTTCACCATCCAGTCAAGTATTCCCTGCTTTTCCAGCATGTCGCCGTGAATCTGCTGCTCGCTCATTCCAGTGTGCATCGCTATCTCCTGGAACAGGCGCTTGCTTTTTCCGACCTTTTCAATCTTGTCTGTCTTCGGGTTCCATCTATATATCACGTTTATGTCAACATGGGTTTTTGCCCCGCTTTCGTTCACGACAACTTCGGCGACCTCAAAGGTCCTCCTTATGCCCTTTTTTCTGTGCCTGTACTGGACAATAATCAGGTTCAGCGATTCAAGCATCTCCTCGGGCAGGCTTATCGGCGGGTTTGTCAGCCTTCTTTTGACCTGCTCAGCCCTGTCGGCGTGCAGCGTCGAGTAGACCGAGTGGCCCGTGTGCATGGCCTCAAACAGCACCTCGGCCTCGCTCTGCCTTCTTGTTTCCCCGAGTACGATTCTGTCTGGCCTCATCCTCAGCGAGTTCACCATCAGGTCAAGCATCGTGATTTTCCCCTTGCCTTCGGGATTCGCCTCCCTCGTTGTCATCGGCACCCAGTGCAGATACTTGGGAAGCATCAGCTCCCTTGTGTCCTCAATGGATATTATCCTGTGGTTAGGGGGCACGAATGCGAGCAGGGCGTTCAGGGTGCTTGTTTTCCCCGACGCGGTGCCGCCTGCTATGAGTATGTTCATCTCGTATTCCATGCACAGCCATATGAGCGAGGCGATTTCAGGGCTCATAGTCTTCGCTTCCGGGCTTATGAAATGGGCGATTGTCCACGGCTCCCTTGCGAACTTTCTGACAGTTATGGTGTTGCCTGCCGACGAGATGGGAAACAGCGTTGCGTTCACCCTGTCGCCCGTGAGCAGGTGCGCATCCATCAGCGGGTTCAGATTTGTGATCTGCCTGCCGACTTTTCTGCCTATAATGGAGGCATAATTGTAAATCTGGGATTCGCTGCTGACTTTCACGTTTGTCTTGAGCCAGCCCCACTTCTTGTGAAAAACCCACACATTGTCATAAGAGCCGTTTATCACGATTTCTTCAAGCTGGGGGTCGCTGACCAGAAATTCAATGTCGCCCAAGCCCAGCATTTCATTCACAAGCTTTGTGACAAGATATTTCTGGCTTTCAACGGACAGGTGGCTGAACTCTTTTTTCACCAGCTCGTCGGCCTGCTTTGCAAACCTGCTCCTGACGTCTTCGGCGGATTTTGGGTCAAGAATTTCGGAGATGTTCACCTGCACGGTTTCAACAAGCCGGTCCCTTATCAGGTCAAGAACAGCCCTCGTGGGCTCGGTGATCTCGGGGGCCATAAGATTGTATATCGGCACGTATTCGTTATAGCTCTTGCTTATCAGCACGCCGACTGACACGCCCTTTATCCCGAGCTGATAGCTGTCAAGGCTGCCCTGCGTTTTATCTGCGCGCTTAAGCCCCCCTGTTTTTTTCGCCTTCATTTTCCGCCCCCCCTTTAACGGCTATTATTTTCATGCCGCTGATTGCCGAAAATTCGATTTTTACAAGGCCGCGCCCTTCAAGGGCTTCTGCCCACTCCTCAACCATCTCTTCGGAGATTTTCAGGCGCTTTGCGGCCTGCACTGAAGTGACCTCCCCTTTTTTCATCACATACTCGGCGAGGCCGTCGACGTCTGTCAGTATTTTTCTGTCAGTCATTTACATCCCGCTCTCTTTTTTGGCTGTGCCGTCAATCAAGCTTACCTTAAGCCTTGAAGGATAGTTTACATAAAAGTCTTCGGTATTTAATAAAAGCAGGGTTTTTGACGCCAGCCTGACATTCTGCATTTTTATCCACACAAGCCGGTCAAGCGGGCCGATCTGTATTTTCAGGAAAAAGTTCGAGCTCTCATTCACCACATTCAGGTTTGCCGTGCTTTTTCCGGCGGCATCAAAGCACTGCTCAGGGTAGGTGAAAGAGCTGTCGTTGGCGTCTATAATCGTTAAATTCATGTGAAAATCATTTGCATTGCCCTTGCACCTCGAAAGAGGGGCCCATTTGTTGCAGTCGTCGCTGGCCGGCGGAACCATGGCTATGTCGCAGTTGAAATAAGCGTTTTCAAGCCTGAGCGTGATGTTCGAAAGGGTTATCACCGAAAAATTCTCGGCAGGCACGTCGATGAAAAGCTCGTTTTTTCCGAAATCAAGATAGCCGTATATTATGTTGTACGGCTTGAGCATTATCATCGGCTCCATTGACGAAAGCAGAATCTGCTCCCCCGATGCCGAGACAAATGAGATGTTGAGGTTCGGCTCGGCGTAATAAGTTCTCACAAATTCGTCAAGCTGCCCCAGCCGGCCTATTATGTCATACTCTGCCGGGAGCAGGTCCTCAAAAATCACGGTGCCGCCTGCTTTTGTTATGTTCAGGCCGAGCGTTCCGCCGATTTCCTCTGACACGTCATTCCATGCGTTTGTTATCCTGTTTTTCGCCATCAGCGCGCTTATGTCAGCTTTCTGGTCGCCGCTCCTGTCTTTGTACATCATCATCATTGACGTGAACGTGACGACAAGCATGAACATCATAACCGAAAAAAGGAAGCCGCGCTTATTCATACCAGACCTCCAATTCAGCTATCCCGTACAAATCATCGAGACTGCTTATAACCAGCCTTCTTGAAACTGCCGACTCCGCCGTTCTGGCGCTGCGCTCCGCGCTCATTGTTTTGTAGATTGAGAATCCCCCGCTGTACCTGTAAACAGTGAAGGTCATTCTGCCTCCCATGTTCGCAGGCAGAAGATTAAGGAAGCCCCCGATGGCCTGCTCGCCGTCCGGCTGGCTCATGAAAAGCAGGCTCTCCAGCGAGCTGTTGTACTCCAGCGAGGCCGAAAGGTCCTGCGACGTTTTTATCAGCTGGGCGTTTGTCGACGGCGCGGCGAGCATCAGGTATGACGAGGCAAGGGCTGTTGAAATCACGGCCACTGCGAACACCACGTCAAGGGTCAGAACAAACCCGCGCTTTTTGCTTTTCATTTCAGCACCACTTCATTATCATCTGTTTTTCATAATCGTCATATCCAGACCTGCACGTCAATCTTCACTACCTCTGAATTGTACACGGCGAATCCGTTCGAGCTTGCGGTGAAATGCGGATTTTCAGGCCGCTCGCCCTTGTGAAAAATCTCCGCTCCGCCCGCCTGGCTCATCGTGATGTACATCTTGTATTTTTCAATCCCGAAATATTCCGGCAGCTGCCCGTCCGAAAGAAGCATCAGCTGGCCGACTTTTTCGTTGTCAATTATGTAAGGCTTTCCGGCAGCTATGCCCGGAAGAATAACGTCTCCGGAGTCCCAGTTTTTCGGGCTGCCTTCTGAAAACACAAGCTCTGAGGACGCTTTCAAAGCTGCGGCCTGCATATCAAGGGTTTTTTCGTTGGCGTTCAGCGTGTTCCTGTAGTTTGACCACTGGAACGACATCATCGCCGTCAGGCCTATGACTATTACCATTGCAACCATCAGGTCGATGCTTATTATCTGGCCCCTGCTTCTGCCAGGTTTCATCCGGTTTTCTGCATTACTCAATTATAACAACCCCGTTTGCGTTTGAAAAGTTCAGCGCTGTTTTGTTCAGCGAGAACGGCGGATTCAGGCCCAGGTATTCGACCTCTGACCTGAATCCGCACGAATAATGGCTTTCATCCCACGACACTATTATATAATTGCTGTAAAACGAGAGCGAATACGGCTTGAAGTTTGAAAGCGATGCCGGGAGCTCCAGCGACGAGAAAAAACCTTCGCCGGAATACTGTGCAGAGCTGATAGCCCCCGAGAGCTGTTCGCACACGGTTTTTGCCGAAAGCTTCTTGGCCAGGCCGGCGTTTTCTGCGCTCTTCGGGATTACGACCGCGGCCGTGAAGAGCGTGGCGATTACGAAAACAATGCCTATGCTTAGCAGCATGTCAACTGACGCCTGTCCCTTCATCAGATCAACTACAAGTTCTGGATTGACACCGACCCGTTGCTCAGCAGGGTCATGTTCATTGAAATGTAACCAGGATTGTTCGGAACCTGCCACACCACTTCAGTGGCCGCTTTTTTGGTGTAGTTCAGGACGTGGCCTCCGCTTATCTCGAAATAAATGCTGATTGTGTCGCCGTTTGCGTACGACAGGCCGGGCTGGTATCCGCCCGGAAGATAGGCTTTGACGTTCGCCGACGAGCCGATGCCTTGCTTGTAAAGGCTTTCTATCGAGCTGAAAAGAACTGAAACAAAATTGTCGGCCGAAATCCTGCCCTTTGAATACTCCGAGCGGCTTCCGGCGAGATAAACCGCGGGGAGAAGGATGGCCAGCATCAGCACTATTATCATCAAGTATTCAAAAGAACTCTGCCCTCTGCAAGCTTTTTTTTGCATGCAGAAGTAAAATCAGGCTTGGTTTATATTTGTATTTCAGGCCGAGAGGGGCCGGACCCGGCCAAGACTCGCCGTACTGCTGAATCACTGCGCCGGACAGAATTAAGCCAGCACTTTGACGTATTCGCCGTCTTCATTGCACAGCCAGATGTTTGTCAAAGTGCCGCCTGCTATTGAAGTTACGTTTCCGACAACAATAGAGTAACCGTACTTGACTTCCGTGTTCGGATTGGCCGTCTTTCCGTAGACCACCGCGATTGTCTGGTATTCCTGGAAAGTGCTTATATCTTTGACGTCAATTATCTTGTAGTCAGCAACTGCGCTGTTCTGGCTCAGGCTTGAAGAAATCTGCGCCTCGCACTGCTGGGCGCCTTCGGACAGCCTGTTCGTCTCTGTGCCGTACATCACGACTATTCCGGCCGCGATTACGATTATGCCGAGCGCAAGCACGAAAGGCTCAAGTATGTCTTCCCTGCGGGATATTTTTCTCACAGGTTTTAAGGCAGTTTTCTTGATCGCCTGTTTTGAAGCCACTTTCTTGCCCCACTGCTTTGAAGCTCTCATTCTTTTTTTCTTTGCCATGCAAAAATAGAAACAGGTTTTGTTTATAAAGTTAATTGCGCCTAACTTTACCTGCAATGCTGGGATCGCATAGTGGTAGTGCGCTGGTTTGCTAAACCAGTTCCCTTCGGGGATCGCGAGTTCGAATCTCGTTCCCAGCGCTTATAATTTTTTGGACGCCCACAAAAACCTTTATAAACAAAACCTGTTTCTATTTTTGCATGGCAAAGAAAAAAAGAATGAGAGCTTCAAAGCAGTGGGGCAAG
>JAZDJV010000031.1:0-6267 GCA_043803585.1 Microcaldota archaeon
CCGAGCTTCTTGGCTTTTTTGCTTATGTAAGAAACTTTTTTCTTCAGCAGGTCGCTGAAAGAGTCAACGCCTGACACAATTACGGCGCAGTCCTTCATTTTTTCAGCTGTTTCGGGATTTATGTACCCACAGCTGACATACCCGCTGTCAGCGATTATGAGAATGAGCTTCGCGTTGGGCATGGTGATTTTTATGCCCAGGGCCGCGCCCTTTTTTGTCTCGATAATGTCCCGTTCAAGCATTGTTACACCCGCAGCATATGCGCGTCAGGCGAGCGAAATGTCAATCCACGGATACTTCGACTGTATCACGTTGAGCATCGTGTACGGGTTGATTACGCCGCCTTCTGTTGTCAGGAAATGGATGTACTCCGGTGGAGTGACGTCAAAAGCAGGATTCAAAACTTTCACGCCCTTCGGCGGCTTGTCCCACACTTCTTTCGGCTCGCGCATCTCGATTTTTTCCTGCTCGCCGAGCTTTGTTTCCGGGTCAAACTTCAGCAGCTCGACAACCATCCCGAATTCTGTGCGCGCCTCGTGGGCCGCAAGGGCCATCATCGAAGTGCCCACTTTGTTTATCGCAAACCCGTCTGACGTGATTGCGTCCGCGCCTGTCATCGCAAGATCCATGTCATTGATATAGTGCCTCATTGCGCTGTCAACAATTAAAGTAACCGGTATCCCTGCTTTTGAAAGCTCATTTGCAGTTATCCTGCCCTGGTAAAGGGGCCTTGCTTCAGCGACATAAACTTCGAAAACTCGCCCCTGTTCCTTGGCTCTTTTCAGAACCGTGGCGACAGTTGAGGAGTGGCACCTCGTCATAATTTTCATGCCGTCTTTTATCCTGCGGGCCCCTGCTTTTGCAATGTGCTCGACAGCTTCATCAATCATCAGGTGATAGTCCTGAATAGCCTCTTTTGTTGTAAACCCGCTGTCTTTTTTGTATAAAATGTAGTCAAGAGAATTGCGGAGCATAGGCTCTGTCGGCCTTGCATCGCGCAGAAGCTTTATGCAGGATTTGATGTCTGAGATTTTCTCGATTCCGCTCAAGGAGTCAACTGCTGCGACCGCTATGGTGTGTGCTCCCTGTATTTTTATCTTCTTTATGTCTGCGGTTGTTTTTTTCACTTTTGCGCTTATCATCTTAGAATCACTTGCAATTGCATAATCAGACTGTATTTAAATAGGTTATTTTTTCATCATACCGAGCAGTTTTGCAGCCAGCTGTATGTCCTCTCTGTACACAACGCCGATGAACTTTTTTCCGCTGTAGACAGGCACGAGGGGGATGTTCGAGCCTGCGAACGCGCTGAAAAGCGCCTCAGAGCCTGAAGCCAGCTCGACTTTTCCCGCAGAAACAGCGTATTTTGACACTTTGTCATCAGGAAGCGGCGGAACAATAATTGAATTAACGTCAAAAACAGCGTTCCCCACGCTTATCAGCGCAGCTGATTTTCTGGCTTTTGACATTTTGAGCAGGGCATCCTTCACTTTCTCATCAGGCTTTAATAAAAGATAATTTTTTGAAATGAGATTCCTGATCGTCATTTTTGAGACGAGCGCGTGCGTTATTATCCCCTGATACTCCGAAATTGCCGCAAAAATGATGAACATCGCAATAATCATTATCCAGTAGTCGCCGTAAAAATAATTGTTCGGGATGAAAACAAGCGAAATTATGCTGAGCGCCACTATGATGCTCACGTTTCTCGCGATTCTGGTCGCCTGCAGGTAGTCCATCTTCATCGCAAGCAGGGCCCTGAAAATCCTGCCTCCGTCAAGCGGAAACGCGGGCACAAACAGGTTGAAAAGCCCGAGAAGCAGGTTCACATAAAGGGCGTAATACACCACTATTTCAAGAGTGAAAGCCTGGACTGTCCAAAGCACGCTTATTGCTGTGAACGGAATTCCGGCCAGGCTCATGCCGAGCAGAATCAGGCCCGCAACGCTGAAATTAAACAGCGGGCCTGCAATCGCCATCTTAATTTCAGTCGCAGGAGAGATATTTGATATGTCCATCATGGCCATTCCGCCGATGGGAAGCAGCACGATTTTTCTGACTTTGATGCCGTTCCTCTTTGCCACAAATGAATGGCATATCTCGTGGCAGGTCACGAACACAAAAACCATTGAAAACAGTATGCCCAGCATCAAGTCTGAGAAGAAAAGAAAAGCCAGAAACAGGATGAAGAATACGTGAAGCTCGATGTCAATTCCGAACACAGACAGTATTTTATAACTTGACTTCATATCATCACTATGCAGGATTTGGCAGGATTATGCTCTGTGTGCAGTAAACCAGACAGAGTTTTAAATACATGCGCAAGGTGCGGAGCAGACGTCTGCGGAGTGCACTTTGACAGGCGCACTGGACTGTGCTCACTCTGCGCTTCGCAGATCGGCCAGGGGCGCGGGCTGCCGGGAAAGACGGTGAAATAATGACTGAGGAAATGAAAATAATCGAAGACAGCATACCCTATCTCAGGCATCACAGGGATGACGGAAAGAATCTGAAAGGCACTGTCGTGTTTCTCAAGAAGAACGGCGAAAAAGAGACAGTATCCGGCTACCTGAAAATACCGCGCGCGTTCCACCTCGGGAGCGCTTTCAGAAAGATTTTCGGAAAGCAGGGCGCGTATGTCGAGGAGAAAATGGACGGGTACAACGTGCGCACGTGCGTGATTGACGGCGAATTCAAGGCAATCACGCGCGGAGGGCTCGTGTGCAGCTACACCACAGAGAGGCTGAATTCCGAGGTGAACGGGAAATTCTTTGACGACAACCCTGAGCTGATGCTTTGCGGGGAAGTTGTCGGCCTGCAGAATCCTTATCAGGAAAAATCTTATCCAGAAGCAGAAGATTTCGGCTACTTTGTGTTTGACATCCGCAGAAAATCAGACGGAAAAGCTGTTTCAATCGCGGAGAAGGAGAAGCTGCTCAAAAAATACAGGCTGCCGCATGTCAGGGGCTTCGGCCTTGTGAAATCTCCGGACAGGATACTTAAAATCGTGCGCAAGCTCGGCGATTACGGCAGAGAAGGAGTCGTGCTGAAATCAGCTGACATGACTAAAATCCTGAAGTATACGGCGAATCAGAGCACAAACAGGGATTTAGAGTATGCTTTTGAATTTTACAATGACTACGGCCAGGCTTTCATGTTCCAGCGGCTTGTAAGAGAGGCGTTCCAGGCATATGAGCTCGGGCTGAAGGGAAAAGCCCTTGAAAAAGAGGCTGCGGAAATGGGAAAATCTGTCATGATTCCGCTGGTTGAAACGATAAGAAAAATCGCCGGCGGAGCAGAGCAGACTGAGAACTTTGAAATAGAAGTTCCTTCGCGCGATTTCGGAACGGAGTTTGTCGACAGGCTGAAGCACCTCGGCGTTGTCGTGACTGTGGACAAGATCAGGAGAACAAAACAGGGCTTCACATTCAGCATCAAGAGACACTACCACAGCACAAATGACAAAACCAAATCATTCTTAAACGGCGGAACTGTTACAGAGTGAAAGATTACGCAGTTGCTTTAACCGCGCGCCGTTCTTTTTGGCCTGAAATCTGCGCATCAGAGTAATAACTGCACATCTGCTGGTCAAGCTGAATGATTGTTTTGACAACCGGATTCTGGATGTTCAGCTTGTACAGTTTTGCCCTGCCTATTGTGCGCGTGGGGCGCACAATCTGCATTTTTTCAAGCTGCGGCCAGAACTGGTGAAGCGTTGTCCAGCCCACGCCCGCTTGTTCGGCTATATCTGTCAAAGAATAGTCAAATTCTCTGAACGTGATGAGAAAATCTAGGGTTTTTATTATGGGCGACCCACCAAATATTTTCAAGAACAGCGATTTATCTTCTGCCATAGCAGGGATATGAACTGAGTATTATTTAAATATAGCAGTTTGAAGCTATAATTTCGGTATATTAAATTAACTCAATTTCATGAAAACCAGTTAAAGAATCGTTATATACGGCGTCATTAACAAAATTTGCGTGAACGCAATTCAAAGAACCATACTTATCAAGCTTTGCAGGCGTTGCTGCTGGGGCGCGAAGCACACTTCTTTTGAAAATCTGCCGAAAGGGTTCCCGAAACACCTGCGGGGGCAGGTGAAAAATGAGGCAGAAGAACTGATTAGGCGCGGATATCTGATGAAAAAACCCATTTCTTATGGGCTTGAAGTTTCGCTGAATCCTGCGATGAAATTTGAGATTGACGAGATTACCAGAGAATAAAACATTTAAATTAGACTGTTCCTTCTTCTTTATGATGACATCGGTTCAGGAAATAGCTGACATCGTGATTGAAAAATGCATGGCAATGAAGCGCTCCGAGAAAGTGCTGATAATCTACGACAAAACCACCGACGAGATAGCTTCGGCCCTGCACATCTCAGCCGAGCTGCGCTCTGACGATGTGATGATGATAAAAATAAAGCCCACCGGAGAGCACGGAGCAGAGCCCCCTGCGGTGGTTGCAAAGGCCATGCGCGAGGCTGATGTCGTTATATGCCCGACAAAATACTCGCTCACGCACACAAGCGCGCGCAAGCTGGCTTCAAAACGCGGCGTCAGGGTTGTTACAATGCCTGGCATAACAAATGAAATGTTCCTGAGGGCTGTTAACGTTGATTATGATGAAGTAACGGAGCTTAACGGAAAAATCGCGAAACTGATGCGCGAAGCAAAAGCGGTGCGCATCACATCAAGTTCAGGCACTGATTTCCATTTTAAAAATGAGGGCGCAAGAACGATTGAAGACGACACAGGCATCTTCAGGACAAAAGGAATCTACGGAAACCTGCCTGCGGGCGAAGTTTTCACAGCCCCCCTTGAAAAAACAGGAGCAGGCGTGATAGTTATTGACCAGATGGGCGGCGAATGCGCTCCAAAAACAAAGGCTCTTGTGAGAAACGGGGCTGTGCAGGACATTGAAGGCGACCCGGCGTTCAGGAAAAAAATGTGGAAGCACAAGAACGCGCGCATGATAGCTGAATTCGGGATAGGCACAAACCCGAAGGCCGCGCTGACAGGGAACGTTCTTGAAGACGAAAAAGTGAAGGGCACGTGCCACGTCGCTTTCGGCTCGAATTTTGACTTCGGCGGAAAAATAAGAGCCAGCGTCCACTGGGACGCGATAATAATCGCGCCCACAATCTGGTTCGACGAGAAGAAAATAATGGAGTCGGGTGAATTCCTGATATGAGAAAAAAAATAAAATTCATATCGCCGAGCAGGATACTTGTGTACGCCTCGCTGATTGTTTTTTCGATAATTCTTCTTTACTTTGACAAAGAAATATCTGTCGCAGCTGCCCAGCTAAGGCACCCCGCTCTTGACATATTCATGTCGAGCTTCAGCATGCTGGCTTCTGTCGAAATTGGCGTCCCTCTCGTGCTCGTCATGGCCCTGATGTTCACAAAAACAGGGGAGTCTTTCTGGGACCTGGTCATAGCAATGGGATGTTCTGTAGCCGCTGTTTTCATGATAAAGGAATTCGCGGGCAGGCTGAGGCCTTACGAAGCTATTCCGAATCTCCCGGCCATAGCCGAAACCGGCCCGTCGTTCCCGTCGATGCACAGCACAGCTGCGCTGAGCTTCGCGGCTGTGGTAAGCAAACATAGGGGGAAACTTACTTTAATGATGTACACGATTGCGGTTATTGTGTGCGTTTCAAGGGTTTATCTCGGCGTGCACTACGCCACAGACGTGATAGCCGGGGCGGTAATCGGCGACTTCATATCAGTGATGGCGGTTGAAAACAAAGCCGGCAGCAGAGTGAAAAACGCGCTTATGAAACTGAAGCGCGCCAGGCTGGCTCAATAAGAACTATTTATTTACCCTCTGATTCTAAGTTATAATATGAAAAAAGTAATGCGCCCTGCTGAAAAAATGCAATTAGTCAGGCAGAGCCTGCTTGAGAAACGCGCTGAAGAAAGAGTGCCATTGGAAAAATTGCTTGAGGGGAGGGACAAGATTCATGGTGAGCGCCCAAGGAATGAATCAGCAAAGCGGGCGCTTATTCTGCGCACAATTTTTGAGATGGCTCCTGGTAAAACCGTTGAAGAAAAGAGGAGATATTACAACGAATTGTATTATCAAAATCCCGAACAAGTGTATGAAATACTTGGGGTTAAAACGGGCGGAAAAGTCCGCACTATTGGACGCGGATCAAGCAAATCTCGTCGCACTCCGCGGGTTTTAGCCGAATCCTTAGCTGGAATCAGGAAACTTGATGAAGGCATGACAAAGGAATTGGAAAATATTAAAGAAGAA
>JAZDJV010000032.1:0-2380 GCA_043803585.1 Microcaldota archaeon
GGGCTCCTGTGGGCTGACATCAGAATCGTTCTGATAATAATCATGTTCGTGTTCCTGCTGAAATGGACCCTTGACTTCACGAAGTCAAAGGCAGTGGGCGTCATACTTGCCACGCTGGTCGCATATCTGACGTTCTACTCCCATTTCGAGCTGCTTATGTTGATACTCGTGGTGTTCTTCTGCTACCCGTTCCTTGAAACGTTCTCAAAGGCGTTCAACGGCGGGGGCGGGGAGAAGAAATAGGTGAAATGAGATGGACACGCTTTCGCTCATTGTGCTGCTCATCGTGGGATTCCTTGCCTGGCAGGCTGAGATACCCTACATATTCTGGGGCATAATGCTTCTGACAATAATCGCAGCGAGAAGCGTCGGAATCGCTGTCATCATAATACTCGGCGTCGGAGCTACGTATTTCCTGAAAGCCAACAGCTACTTCCTCATCATAATGCTTATAATGGCCGGCATGATACTTGCCATAAATGAAAGGAACAACAAGAAGGAAAGCGCCGGCGCAGGCGGATACGGCGACCTGTCGGCCCTGCTCGGCGGAGGCGGGGGCGGACAATACTAGGTGACACTATGGATGGGAAAATAATCATAATACTGCTGCTATGCATTATCGGGGCAATGTATGCCAAGATGACCTGGCTCGTGTTCGCGCTTGCATTTGTGCTGCTGGTTTACGCAGTCGCCTCAAGGGGCGGGAAATCAGCTGCCAGAGCCGGCGGTTCGCCTTCTCATTCCGGCGGAGGCGGCTCAGACATTATGGGCGGCTACAAGCCGAGCTCGCCTGCTGGCTGGGAGAGGTCGCTGAGCTCGTTCGGGTCAATGGCAGGCGGTTTCTACAAGTGGATTACGACAGAGCCGCCGAAAGAAGAGAAAAAGGACGAGAAGAAGTGATTGAAAAAATGAAGATCAGACAGCTGTGGGCGCGCTGCGCTCTAACTGCTGTTGATTTCAATCAATAGCTTTATATACTTCTTTTGCAGATAATAACGTTAGGCGTTATTATGTATAAAAAGAGTATAAGACTGGGTGAAAAGGAAGTTTTGCTTTTATCAGCCTTAGAGCATGACAAACAACAGGCATTCTCTTTTGACGATGCGGCAAAAATACTTTCTGACGCGTCACGCCAGTCTGTACGCAATATTTTAAGCAGGCTTGCTAAAAAGGAGCGCATAACGAGAGTAAAAAGAGGGATTTACCTCCTTGTTCCTTTCAAACAAAGCGGCTCAGCCCAATACAGCCTGTCTATTGCCCCCCTTCTGGCTGAAGAATATTACATCTCTTTCTGGTCTGCTTTAAGCTTTCATGGGCTGACAAACCAGTTGCCTAGCTGCGTTTTTGCGGCCGTTAGAAAACCCAAAAAAGAAAGAGTGTTTCAAAACACAAGATACAAATTCGTAGTTTTGTCTAAAAGATACTTCTTCGGTTTTGATGAAGTTGAATTGGCAGGCGGAAAAGTTAAAATCGCGTCGATAGAAAAAACGGCGCTTGACTGCCTGCTTCATCCTGAATACTGCGGCGGCCTTGGAGAAATTGCAAAAGCGCTGCAAAATTACGGGAAAACTTTTGACTGGAAAAAAATGCGGTCATGCTTAAGCCGGCTTGGAAACAGCGCTGTTGAGCGCAGACTAAGATACTGCCTGCGTTTTCTGAAGATGAAAAAACAGCTGGCAATTCTTGGAAAAAAAGAGTGCAGGGGGTTTAGAAAGCTTGATCCTAATTCGCAGAAAAAAGGAAATTATGACAAGGAACTGGGCGTTATCATTAATATTGATTTGGGGGAGGAAATGAGATGAAAGAGTATGACAGGGACATAGTATCAGAATATGCGCAAAAAGCGGGAATGAATCTGGGCAATGCTGAAAAAGATTACGTGCTTTCTGCCGCAATTGCAAGCATATCGAAACTTTCTGCTTCAAGCGAGCTTGTTTTTAAGGGCGGAACTTGTTTGAAAAAAGCATATTTTCCGGATTACCGTTTTTCGTCTGATTTAGATTTTACGGGCTTGAACTGCGATAAAAATGTTTTGAAATCCGAAATCACAGGCATTTTTCAAAATAAAGAGGTTGAGGGGGTAAATTTCTCCAGAATTGCGGATTTGTCAAAGGAGGACAAGAAAAATCTCAACCTCAGTATAAAATATCAAAGCGCCATATCTCTGGCCAAATTGCACGTTGACAGCATAAGTATAGATGTAAATTTCGAAACAAAGGTGCTTTTAGAGCCAAAAATCAGAGAACTGCTCTTTCCTGAGGAATATCATCTTCCGAGCGTTAAATTTAAGGTTATGCAGCTTGAAGAAATTTTGGCTGAAAAAATTCATGCAATTTACAAGAGGCCGAAACCAAGGGATTTGTATGATCTGCATTATCTG
>JAZDJV010000033.1:0-5607 GCA_043803585.1 Microcaldota archaeon
GTTGAAGAGCTGGGCCTCGAGCTGCACGTTCTTGAAACGCCCGCAGCAATTTTAAAATACAACGAGCTTGCGCAGGGCGGCAGAAAAGTGATTGCAGTGATTCACGTTACTTGTTAATTTTGAGGCGAAACTATTATGCTGCACAGCAAAAGCCTTAAATATTAGTGTCTACATTACTAATACAGGTGTATACATGGCAACAGCTGTTGCGACCGTCCGTCTGCCTTTGCAGCTGAAAAAAGACATCGACGAAGTTGTGAAAGAGAACCACTTCAAGAACACTTCCGACTTCCTGCTCACTGCGGCCCGGGCGAAAATAGTGGAATACGGGCCATCAAAAGCCACGCTGCTATTGAGGAAAAAGGACAAAGAAGAAGAAGAAAGATATATGAAGATGGCTCACGGCGATAAAGACAAAGCATGGGACCTTTACTGCGAAGACCTCATAAAAATTCAGAAGGAATACGCTCATTTTTTCAAAGGTTCAAAATCCCGCCAGGCATTAAAACTTTGATTTCAAGCTCTTCGCCGATTTTTTCCCAATGCTCGTCATAGCTCACAGGAATCGATTTCATTCTTTTTGCGATGGTCATGTGCAGGCAGTCATCAGACCCAAGCCGAAGTTTTTTATTAAGCGCTTCAGCTTCCTTTTGGTCCATAGCGCAGCTGATTTCCCTTATTGTGATGAAATTGTCGACGGCTTCTTCAAATCTTTTTATGTACCCCGTAGCTCTCATCTCTTTGAGGTGTACATCTGTCACAATTACAGGAATGTTTTCTCCCTTAATCTTCTCAAATAACTCAAGCACAATGCCGCGCCTGAAATCTGTTTTGTCAAAGTATGTTATCCAAACGTCGCTGTCAAGATACAGTTTTTTATGCGCGTCTGCGGCCATGCCCGTGCTTTTGAACGCTTTTGGTTATAATAATTCCTTAACTGGTATTGCCGATTTCCAGTTAATTTGAGTTAATGAAATCAAATTTTGTTTTTCCATTTCAGGTTTATCAATTCAAAAATCTCTTTGGCCTTCTTTTCGCCGATTTTGTCCACTTCGCACAGCTGTTTTTCCGTTGCGTCGAATACGGCGCCCACTGAGCCGAAATGATTGAGCAGGTTCTTCGCCAGCTCAGGCCCCACGCCCGGCAGGGACTCCACAATAAATTGCTGGCCCATCGAGCCCGTGAACTTTTTCTTCTCGCCGCGCAGGCGCGTGACGTGCGATTTTCCGAGCTGCTCGCGCTTCGCGAGCAGGGCGATTATTTCCGCGGTCCTGCTGGCGCTTTCAGACATCAGTACGGGGATGCCGCGGTCAATCATCAGCGAAAACAGCGCCCCCTGGACAGCGTTCTTGTTTATGTTGCGCACCCCGAAAACGTCGCCCTCGATTATAATCAGCGGATTTGTGTAGTTGCCGACAAGCTCCTCGGCCTGCGTGAACACCCTGCCGTCAATTATTGACGACACGAAGTCGCTTCCTGTCTTGCGCTCGATAGCCACCCTTTCGCTCACTATGTAGTCGGCGACAGGCAGGGCTTTCTCGCGCAGTTTTATGAAATCATAATCAGCAAGCAGGCCGGGCACGCCTGATTTCAGCTCGCGGTGGTCGACATACACCACGGCTTGTTTTTCCTTTTCCGCTTCCCCGTCTGCGTTCATTTTCACCACTCGCTTATTTTTTTCTGCAGCTCAGGCGTCCTGTTTTTTATCTCGTCGAGCGCCTGGTGCATCTTCTTTTCCTTGCGGATTGACATCCAGTAGTACACTTCGTCTCTGGTGTTTTTCGTTATTAACGTTATCACTTTGCCTGCGCGCTTCCTCCCCGTCCTTCCCGAGCGCTGGATTTTCCTGATTTCAGAAGGCACGGGCTCGTAGAAAATCACGGTGTCTACGCTCGGTATGTCCAAACCTTCTTCACCAACTGAAGTGCAACACATTATATTATACCTTCCCGCTCTGAAATCCCTGAGAATCTGCTCCTGTTCAGACTGCTTCAGGCCGAGGTCTTTCTTGCTTTTGCTTGACTGGCCCACAAACCGCACGGCTTTTGCGCCGGGAATTGTGTTGAGCATGTCAACGATTCTCTGGGCAGAGTCTCTGTAATTTGCGAACACAATCACCGAGGTTTTCGGGTTTGCCGTGAACTCTTCTGCGACAGCGAGCTTCAGCTTGTCCATCTTCGGATGGTCTTTCCCTTCCGAATAAAGCTTGTGCGTCTCTGCGCGAGCGTATTTTATGCGCTCGTCGCGCAGGAGCATCTTCGTGCTTCTGGTCGTTTCCTGTTCAAGCTTTTCAAAATATTTTTCAAGCGCAAAGATACCCTGCGTTTCCAGCAGGCCCAGCGCGTGCGAGATTTTTATTGCCGACGTTGTGTATGGCATGGCTGCGAAATTTTTCCTGCGCACCACAAACTGCTGGAGCGTTATCAAATCCGTTTTCCGGATGTTCTTTGTCCTGATGTAGCCCATGTCAAGCAATTTCTGCAGGCAGCTGTCATAGTAGTCAGCCAGCATCTTCTTTGTCTCGCTGAATTCATCCGGAAGATTTACGTAAATGTGCTCAATGCCTTTGTGGGGTATGTATTTCGCCACGTCCTCGTCTTTTTCAGTGCGCACCTCGATGTTTTTGATGTGCAGGTTTTTGCAAATCTCCTCGACATTGGCAGACGAGGGCGAAGCAGTCATGCCCAGAACCAGCGGACTGCGCGCCTGCGCGCAGTAGGCTTCTGAAACGTCAACGTAAGAGTATTTTGAGACAGATCGGTGGCATTCGTCCACGACAAGGAGGGAGACATTTGACAGATCAAGCCTTTTCTTGCTTATGTCATTCCTGATTGTCTGCGGCGTGGCGATTATCACGCGCGCATCAGCAAAAATCCCCTCCCGTTTGCCCTGCGAAACCGTGCCTGTCAGAGTGGCGACTTCGTAGTCGTCAAGAACAAGGAAATCCCTCATTGACTTCATGTGCTGGTTCACGAGGGGGCGCGTGGGCGCGACCATCAGAATTTTTGTGTCCTTCTCGCGCGCGAGCATGTCGGCAATCACGCGCACAGCCACGATTGTCTTGCCCAGCGCCGTGGGCATCACCACAAGCGTGTTGCCTGTGAGCGCTTTCTCAGACAGAACGCGCTGGTAGTCCCTGTCCTCGATTATTTCGGGCTTTATCATCTTGTGGCTTACGAATGACATAACTAACTATAGTGCTTTGAGAAATATATACTCATGAGAAAAGCGGCTCAAAGGGCGAAAAACCGATTTGAAAACAGGAAAAAGGTTTTTCTGCAAAATTTTTACAGCAAACCAATAAATATAAGGGCTGCGTAATCGGAAAGGACGCTTTCTGGGAAGGTTAAGGCCAATAGGAGGTACAGCCATGGCAAGATTACCAATTGCTCCGATTGACCGGCTTATCAGAGACGGAGGAGCGAACAGAGTTTCGGAATGCGCTGCGCAAGAAATGGCCGGCGTGCTCGAGGAGTACGTCAAAATAGTCGCATCAAAGGCGTCTGTGCTGGCGACGCACGCGGGGAGAAAAACAGTCACTGCCCGCGACATCAAGCTGGCTGTCACAGCATCTTAGCTGTGTCCGCAGATGGTGCGCAAAATTAATATATGGGGCCCCAAAATGAAAGTGCGGGGGGCCCTAACTCAAGTTTTCGGTTTTGCTGATTTGTGTTTCTTGCAGTTATCTTTTTTTTCTTCAGCTTTGCCGCGTTACTTCTTCTTTTTCTTCTTCAGCTTCGCTGCACTCTTCCTCTTTTTCGCTTTTCTGGTTGCAGGTTCGCTCGCGCCTTCAGTGCGGAATTTCTTGTTCCTGAACATTATCAGAACAATCACAGCGAGCACGAACAGCACTGCAAGCCCTGCGATGTCGAATTCAGAAGTGTTCACGACAATCTGCGTTGGCCTGCCTGTCACGAGCAGCCCGGTGTAAGTCGTGGTCGTCGCCGTGTTCGTTCCGTCAGACGCCTTGAAGTAATATGAATAGCTTCCTGTCTGCAGCTGCGTGACTGCGGAGTATGATTTCCCGTCGCTTGTAGTTGTGTCAGCGGGGTCTGTTTCGCCCAGCGTGTACTGATTTCCGTTCAGATACACTCTGACATAAGACAGAGCGTCATTGTCAGGGTCGACAACAGTGGCTGAGAAAGCGAAGTTTGTTTCCACGTTTCCTGAAGTCGGCGACGCGCTCACACCAGTGATAATCGGCGAGTTACCGTTTGTGTTGTTTATCTGCACCGCTCCTGAATTCGCCATTCCAGTTATCATGAAATAAGTTGCGCCTGCAATATCAACAGTGTCTGCAGTCGCAGCAGTTCCTCCTGCTGTCGTGCACTGCGTTTGGTTTGTGATCGCCATCAGGACAGCTGCTGTTGTAGCAGCGTCTATCTTGCACACGCTTGTGTATGAAGTGTTGCCCGCCCTGATGAGCAGAATCTTCTGCGACGTGTTCTGCGCATCTGCAAGCAAAGCTGATGTAATAACATAAGCCCTGCTGTCAGTCGAGTTCACGCCTTCCTGCCCAACCCAGCCGGTGTAGTTCGGCTGAGAAGCGAACGTGGTATTAACCATCATAATCGCGCGCAGGCTTGACACATTCCAGATGTACAGTGTGGTGTCGTTTGTCTGCACGCTCGCAGACAGGTTTGCATGCTCAGTTGAGTTGTAAATGTAGCTTGAATTCATTCCCGCAGGCTGCGTGCCGTAAGTGATGTTCAGAGAGCCTAGCTGGACTGTGCCTGTTTCGCCTATGATGTTCAGAGCCACTGTGCAGTTGTTACTTGCATCCATTGCACATGAACTGTTGTAATAAGTGTCGGGTATTTCCTTTTCTGGGTCTCCAGGCACTAAAATTTCCCCCACGCCTGTTAGATTTGTTTGTAAATATGCCGTGAGATTGGACAGAGAGGCAAGACCACTAAATGAAAGAGCATCCCACACTTGTGAATGATTTATTCTAAGCCCTGCGCTTGTGACCGGAGTTACTATCGTGGAGTTGACAATCGAGTATATATACGCTCCACCAAGCCATGATGAGAACCCCACAGCTCCAACAATTACATCCTCATAATCATCATTATTAGCATCTCCTGCAGAAGCAACCGAAATTCCAAAATAACTATTCGCCACTCCTGTTATAGTCATATTAGCAGAAGCATTGTCTATTCCAGTTGCAGAACCATAGTAAACATATGCTCTACCCGTATTGCCTCCGCTAGAATATCCGTACTCTCCAACAATTATATCTCCATAACTATCATTGTTAAAATCGCCTGCAGAAGCAACCGAAAAACCTCTGTAGTCCAAATAGTTCTGCCCGTATACGCTAGCATTTGCAGAAGCGTTGTTTATTCCAGTCGCAGAGCCGTAATAAATAAACGCTGCTCCCTTGCCTGATCCAAAAGTATATGCTCCAATGACTATGTCATCATAACCATCATTGTTGACATCGCCTGTTGTGGCGACTGAATTACCAAAACCTGACGTGCTTACTCCTATTATAGTTACATTTGCGGATGTACCAATACCTGATGAAGAACCATAATAAATAAACGCCATGTCCTTCAAGTATGCTCCTACTATTACGTCACTGTACCCATCATTATTCACATC
>JAZDJV010000034.1:0-2555 GCA_043803585.1 Microcaldota archaeon
TCCCCCTCTTTGTTTTTGAATTCTTTTCTTTCGCTGATTTTTGTGCATCTAATGCCGAGTTCTTCAAGCATCTGCATAATATCTATCATAAATCCGCGCATTGATTCGATATTTTTCGTGTTTTTGTTCTGCGCAAATACAGGAGCATAAAATCCTGTTTTTGAGCTTGTTGCCGGCGAAGTTAATTCTGCTCCGAAAAGCCCGGCCAGGAACAGCCGTTTAATCAGCGGACTGGCTTTTATTATCCATGAAGGAACCCGATAATTAGAGCTGGCTTTCTTTCCCAAGGGCATGCCCATGGCAATCATCATTTTTGAAAATTCCTGCGGGTATATATGAAGTTCGCCGCAGGTGGCGTTGAATTTTATAGTGCCGTACTGCGTTGGAACGCAGTGGTCTCTAGTTCTTTCGAAGACATATGAATTGAATCCGAGCCCCTTCAGGTCATTCTGCATCTCTTCAAGGTCCTCTTTTCTTCCGAAAGCGCAAGTTCTCAGTTTCTTGCCCATCCTGCACAGCGTTCCGTCGCCAATCAAATAGCCGAAAATCTTAGCAAGCAGGGCTTCTTTTCTGTCAACGTCATCTGCGATTTCAATGCCCTCAAAATAATTGACAGCAACTTTCTCGCCCTTTTCAAGAAGAGAAGATTTTTTCATGCCGTCTGAAGCGAGCACAGGATGGTCTTCAGAGCACTGCAATTCAAGCCCTGTTTTTGTTCTTATCTTCAAAATCCTTTTGTCAGATTTTTTCTTCATAAAAGCGATTGCGGGCTTTGAAGTAATTCCCTTTTCAAGAGTTTTAACCTGCGTTTTTCCGGCCTGCAGGCTTATCGTGTAAGCGCCTTCATTCATGTTTTCACTGAATTCTTTTTCAAAATCTTCTATTTTCATCCATCCGCCGAATTCAGTGCTTATTTTTGCTCCGGCGCACAAGCAGTTGATGTCGAATCCGACTCCGCCGGGCGATATGACACCCTCGTCCATGTCAAAGGCAGCCACTCCACCTATCGGAAATCCGTAGCCGTAGTGGGTGTCAGGAAGCATGATGCTGTATTTCTGGATGCCCGGCAGGTAAGAGACGTTCATGCCCTGCGTGAACGCGCTCTCCTCGAGCAGGCCCTTTATGAAATCATTCGCATAAAGGCGCGCAGGCACGCGCATCTTTCCCTGCTTTGGGATTTCAAAAACACCGTCGCGTATTCTGTTTATTTCGGTCATTAGTTTTTCACCATTTCATTTTTTCTTGTATCTAAAAAGTTTGTTATACCTGTCATGGTCGACAATGTCCAGAACCAAGGCCAGAATCTCAACTTCATTGCCTGTTATTGTGTAAATCGCGCGCCAATAATTATAAATTTCCAGGCGCCAAAGATGGCTTGTGTTATACAGCTCAGCTGTTTTCTGAGGGATGTTCTTCTGCGGAATGTGGTCCCCTGCCTGCGGATTAGCCTTAAGCAGAATTTCTTTCATTTTCAGCGACTTCAGGAGCTTCTGATTTTCTGAATTCGGCACGCCTCGCGCTTTCTCCTGCGCTACAATCTCATTCAACTTGAGATAGGCTGTTTCTGCTTCTCCTACGTATTCAACGCTTACAGGTTTCATACTCTTATTCCGCCTTCAATGAGTTTTTTCAGCTTCGCATTAGGGGGCTCAAGATAGCTGATGCCTTTGTGGCCGTCAAGTATCATTCCCTTCTCTTCAAAATAAGCGAGAATAATATTAAGGGTTTGAGTCATCACCTGCTTGGGCAGCCTGCGCTTGAGCTCCTCTCTTGTAATCGGTCCGTCAGCTTCCTTAAGCGCCTCCTCAACCATCAGCACAGTCTTCAAATTCGGATAGTGCAAAATTTCTTCCTGAACAGCCAAGGTTTTCATCAATATCACCCTATTATACGTCTATATATACTTATATATAAACTTATATATTACTTTTGCCAGTCAAGTGTCAACAATCACAACGCATTTATACGTTCCGTCCTTCATTTTCTCAATCGCCATCTTGTGGTATGTTATTGCCTTCACATCAATAATAAACCTGTGCTTCTTCGGGTCGTACTTCTCGCCTTTCATCTCGGCCCTGAGCCTGTTTCCGCTGATTTTCACCTTTATGTCCGACATTATGATGTGCTCGGTGTCAAAAGAGTACAGCAGTTCGGCGAGAAAATTGTGCAGCAGCATTATTTCGTCCTTGTTCTCGATTTCAATCACGCGCTTTTCTTTCGGCGAGACTTTTATTTTCTCGAACATCACGGCGAAAAGCCCCCTGGCGGCGTTTTCAAACAGCTCGTTCTTTGTCCTGCCATAGGCTGCGAAAGCCATGTCAGCTGTGGCGATGTCGAGGGATTCAAATTGTTTCATCAGAAAATCAGCTCTTCCTAATCAGCACAACGCCTGTTATGAATATAATGATACTTAAAAGAAACTGCGCGTCAACGTAGAGCGCGGGCGCGGCGAATCCGGCGAGCGAAACTGCGCCTGTCTGCAGGTACATTCCGTACGCCTGCAGGCAGAAGAACAGCGCAAAGCCGAAAACAGGCGGCATGATGAGCGATTTTCC
>JAZDJV010000035.1:0-4214 GCA_043803585.1 Microcaldota archaeon
CCGTTGTGCAGCCCATGAAAATCGCCAGAGCGATTATTACAAGAATTCCAATTGAAAGTTTTTTGACCATATGAACATCACCTGCATATTTCAGGCGCAGCGTGTTTAAAAATAAGGCTCTTTGATTAGGCGGGCGCCTAACCTATTCCGCGCGCCCGCAAATGTTGTTGCCCCAGCAACATCATTCATTTTAAAGCAAAATGAATTGCCTTAATTCCTTGGAAATGCAGAGATGCAGGAAGTGGTAAAATGAGGCACATGGGAAAGCACCTATTTACGTCGGAATCGGTCACAGAAGGCCACCCCGACAAGATATGCGACCAGATTTCAGACGCCGTCCTTGACGAAGTCATAAGGCAGGACCCCCTCGGCCACGTCTGCTGCGAGACGCTTGCGAAATCCGACATGATTATGCTTGCTGGCGAAATCACGACAAAAGCGAAGATTGATTATCCTGCGATTGCAAGAAGAGTTTTGAAGAAAATCGGCTATACAAAGGCCGAATACGGCATTTCCTACGAAAATTGCGTCGTGCTCACAGGCATGACTGAGCAGTCAGCTGACATTGCCCAGGGTGAGCTGGGCACAGGAAAACACGAAAAAGAGCAGGGAGCCGGCGACCAGGGCATAATGTTCGGCTACGCCACAAACGAAACGCCCAATTTCATGCCCCTCCCCATTGACCTGGCCCACAAACTGGCCCAGAGGCTGGCTGAGGCCAGGAAAAACGGCGAGATTTCATATTTGAGGCCTGATGGAAAGACGCAGGTCACTGTTGAATATGACAAGGGAAAACCGCAGTGGGTCACAAACGTCGTGATAGCAGCCCAGCATGATCCTGATGTTTCTTATGAGCAGATAAAGAAAGACATTGTTGAAAAGGTCATCAAGAAAGTTGTTCCAGCCAAATATCTGAAGCCTGAAACTGTTTTCTACGTCAATGAAACGGGCAAATTTGTCACAGGCGGCCCGCAGGGCGACACAGGCCTGACTGGCAGAAAAATAATTGTCGACACTTACGGCGGAGTGGGGGCCCACGGCGGAGGATGCTTCTCAGGAAAGTCGCCGAACAAGCAGGACAGGTCGGGCGCTTATATGGCCCGCTACATAGCGAAAAACATAGTTGCTGCGGGGCTGGCTGAGAGGTGCGAGCTTCAGCTTGCGTACGTCATAGGCGTGCCCTATCCTGTTTCAGTGATGGTCTGCACATTTGACACTGGAAAAATTCCCGAAAAGAAGATTGAAGAGCTTGTGACAAAGCACTTCAAGCTTTCGCCGGCAGGCATCACAAAACAGCTCAATCTTTTTAGGCCCATCTACGAAAAGACGGCAGCATACGGCCACTTCGGCAGGGAAGATCCGGATTTCACCTGGGAGAAGACCGACCTGGCGAAAGCCCTGAAAAAGGACGCAGGATTATAAGCCGGCGCTCCGTATTCTTATTTATGATCTGCGCTAGCAAAATCGAAAAAGTCAGAAGCATAGTCGAGAAAGAAGCTGGTTATCAGGGGGACCACGGATATTCGCACATCATGAGGGTGTACGAAAACGCCATGGAAATCGCGGAAAATGAAAAATGCGACAAGGAAATTGTCGCTCTGGCCGCCCTGCTGCACGACATTAAAGAAGGAAAAGGCCACGCATATCATCACATTGCCTCAGCCAAAAGGGCGAGAGAAATTCTGGGCGATTTGAATTACAGCGATGACACAGTTGAAGCAGTCTGCCACGCCGTTGAAGCCCACAGCTTTTCAAAGCCGCCCGAGCCGAAAACAGTCGAGGCGAAGATTATTCAGGACGCCGACAGGCTGGATGCCCTGGGCGCAATCGGCATTGCGCGCTGCTTTTCCTACGGCGGAAGAATCAAAAGAAAAATGTATTTTGAGGGCGATCCGTTCAGAAGGAAAACAAAGCCGAAATATGACTCGTCGCAGGCAAACATTGACCATTTCTACCTGAAACTGCTGACTCTGAAAGGAAAAATGCACACCAAAACAGCGAGGAAAATCGCGAAAGGAAGGACAGATTACATGCTCAACTATTTGAAGCAGTTTGAAAAAGAAATCAAGGGGGATGCCTGATGGTCTGCTACCTGATGTTCAAAAAGCTTGTGCAGGACCTGCTCAAGGATTACAATGTCAATGAGCAGGAGGCAGTTGAAATCCTGCAGGACATTGAGAAAGAAGTCGGGCACAACAAGGAGCTCATCAAGGCTATTGTGGATTTTGAGGGCGAGAATCTCATCAAAAGGCTGAAGAAAAAGAGAAAAGAGAAGAAGGAAGAGAGGGAGATTGAGGCTTCTGCGGGATATGCCTGAAAAAAGTTTATAAACTTAAAAACCCCTTATTTATAGCGTGCATATAACGATATAGAGATATATTGCGCGACAAAACATGATTCTATTGGCATAACATAAACAATGCAAAATCAAAATCAATCGCGGAAAACAGCAATGCGCTCAAACTTTTGATTTTGAGGGCAGGCTGTAACAAAATCAAAATTAAGGAGCTTGAAACTAGGTGATTGTAAATGGCGAAAGAAGAGAAAAAAATCGTGGAAATCAAGGCCCAAACCCAGGAAACTGAAGAGGAGATTGACGAAGCCGAGGAAGCGGCCATGAAGCTGGCTTTTCCGACAGCGACAATCGTAAGAGAGATGAAGAAGCACATCGACAAGAACAAGCAGATAAAAAAGCAGGTCAAAATCGGGATGAACAAGTTTCTGGCCGAGATTGTGGCTGATGTCTCAAAGAGAATGAACGAATTCCCGTACTCCTCGATGGACTACAGGATGTTCGAGGAAGCCGCAAGGCCGTACAGGATGGTCAAGGAGATGTCAAAAGAGAAGGAAAGAATGAGGGCTCATCTTGACGTTATCATCAAGAACTGCGACTCAATAAAGCGCGACTTAGAGGACAAATTCGGCGAAAAAGAGAAGATTTAAACAGCAATAAACCAAATTTCAATTTTCTTTCTGCGGGCCCGCCGCATCCGTGGCGGGCTCCGCGCCTGCCGAAGATTCTGCGCCTGCGCCGCCCTTTTCTATCTTAATCAGCGTGTCTTTTTTAATCTGATTTATCTCACCCGTTTCGGCGCTGATTTCGACTTTTACGATGAACATTGATTTTGTGATGAAGTTGAACTTCCACGCCGCGGGCTCCTCGTTCTGCAGGGTTATTATGATCTGAGCCAGGGGCTCTGTTTTCTTGTTGAACTCCCCGCGCGCCTTTGCAAGGGCTTCGTCTGCCCCCGTTTTTATCTGCGCAAGCTTCAGCTCTTTCTTAGTTGGGTTTGCCGGCTTGCCTTGCACGCCTTTTTCAACGCCGTTTGCGTCCGCTTTTATCTCCACTGTGTCGTTTTTCTCCTTGTTAAAATAAGTCAGAGACCACTTCTCAACTTTGTCAGCCTCAGGTCCCAGCACAGCGAAAGCAGAATTCAGAAAATAGCCGTTCTTGCGGAGCTGGACGACCTCTTCGCTTACTTCGGCTTTTTCAATCGCCAGTTTAACGTCCATCTTCATCAGCTTTTTTGATACAGGCCCTTAAGCCGGCACATCCAGATTAAGCTTTTCCTTTAATTCTCTGTATCTGTTTCTTATCGTGACTTCTGTAACGCCGGCTATGTCAGCCACTTCTTTCTGGGTCTTGCGCTCGCCCGTCAGCACGCCCGCAATATACACAGCGGCTGCGGCCACGCCTGTCGGCCCTCTTCCCGAAATAAGCCCTTTCTTTATGGCGCTTTCGAGTATTTCCCTGGCTTTTTCCTGCACTTCCCCGCTGAGCCCGAGCTCGGATGCGAAGCGCGGAACGTAGTGAACAGGATTTGTGAGCGGCATCGTGATTCCCAGGTCCCTTTTCAGGAATCTGTAAGTCCTGCCTATCTCCTTTTTGTTTATGCCGGAGATTTCGGAGATTTCGTCAAGCGTTCTTGGAATGTTGTACTGCCTGCATATTGTGTAAATCACCGCAGCCACGACAGACTCAATCAGCCTGCCTCTTATCAGCCCTTTCTCAACCGCTTTTCTGTAAAGCAGGGCAGCCGCTTCCCTGATGTTCGCGGGAAGCGAAAGCGATGACGCGATTCTTTCAAGCTCGTAAAGCGCGATTGCCAGGTTTCTCTCCATTGAGGATGAAATCGACGTCCTCTTGTGCCATTTTCTGAGCCTGTACATCTGGGCTCTGGATTTTGCTGAGATTTTCACTCCGCGTATGTCCC
>JAZDJV010000036.1:0-11467 GCA_043803585.1 Microcaldota archaeon
CTGGCTTGAGATGCACAGGCTTGTTGAAACGCCCGATAAAATCGTTATAAACAAATGCAGAAAATGCGGGATAGTGAAGCACGGCAACGCCGTCACTGATAATTTTGAGGGCGAGCTGCCGGCGATAATAAAAAGCAAGACAAAGTCAAAACTTTTCAGGACAAGCGTTGACATCAGCGGATTTGACGAAAAAACCGGGATGATCAGCTTCACTGTCTGCGGATACATAGACCGGAACAGCGCCGTGCCGATAAAATCCGAAGCAAAAGCAAAATTGGAGATCGGGACGCAGGCGTGCGAAAACTGCGTGAAGCTTTCTGGCAGCTATTTCGAGGCGATGATACAGCTCAGGCGCTCGAAGCAGTTCGACCTGCTGAAATACAAGAAAATGGAGACCGTGATAAAGCAGATGGCCCGGAAAAAGGGATTCGAAAGCCCTGAGGCGCGCGTCTTCTGGACAGAGGAGAACCGCGACGGCATTAATTTCTTCTTCGGCTCGAAAAAAGCGGCCGCTGAAATAACCGAGCAGATGGCCCATCAGTTCAGGGCGCACGCGCTGAAAACGCAGGAGCTGAGAGGAGTCGACAAAAACGGAAAGAAAAAAATGAGAACCACGTACTGCCTGCGCGTTTAGCGCCTGCGGCAGCCGCGCCTGAGCTTGTTCATTACCCTTTTGCTGAAAGTCGGCCTTCTGTAAAGATTTGGCTGCTGAACAATGATTCTCTCTTCTGATTTCTTCGCGGCCCCCTGCGCAGGCGGGTGGGCGCGCTCCTTTTCGAAGATGGCCTTGTCAATGCCGTAAATCCTGCCCTGAATTTTCGGCCTGGCCTTCTGCAGATGGCCGCCGTCCGGCGTCCTGACGCTTCCGCTGATGATATTTTTCTCGGGAACGCCTTCAAGGCGCGCGTATATCAAGCGCTTTGCGTTCAGCCTGCTGCCAAGACCTTTTTTTCTGTACTCCGGTGCAAGATATGACTCGACAAGCTTCGCGAATTTCTCGCCTTTCTCTTCTTTGATGTGCATTGTCGAAAATCCGATGAACCTGCCCGTATCTTCTGATTTCAGAAGGAATATCCTTATGCCCTTTTCAGTATAAGCGTTCATGTAATCTCTGACGTCCCTGTTTTTGTTTCCCTGGCCCGTTGTCAGGACGTATCCCTTGAAAAGAGGAAAAAGGTCTTTCTCTCTTCTGGCCACATCAGAGCCCTTCAAAACTTCCGTCGTAATGAACTCGCCTTTTATGCTCTGGATAAACTCGTCTTCGCCCTCGATCTTTTCCGTCTTTCGGCCTATCCATCCTTTTCTGGTCAGCATAGTAATTTATATCTTCTTCGCGCAATAAAAAGCAGTAGGAAACGCAGGGGGGTCAGAACATGATAATGTCGCAGTATCCTCATTTTTATGAGGACAAGGAAGGGAAAAAACACAGGAACATGATGCAGATCGAGACAGAGCCTGCCGCGATGAGCGGGGCATTCCCGAAGGACGGGAACATCATGATCCGCATCCAGGACGAGGAGTCGCAGAAGGCGTTCAAGATGACTCCGCAGGAAGCCCTGCAGTTCGGCACTGAAATCAAGGAGATCGCAAAGGAGCTGCTTTCGCAGAAGCGCGAGCTGTGGAAAAGCAAGGCAAGGAGCCCGGTCAAAAAATGAAGAAATTCTCGGTCGAGCAGCAGAAAATAATCAAAGAAATCGGCACAGGGCTGAACAATGTTCTGACAGCGTCCAGCACCGTGTGGGAGCCGCTCTACACAGTTGAGGAGGCTGAATGGATTATTCTCGGCATTCCCTACATCAAAAAAACGAGGGCAGTGAAAGACGGCTGCGAAAAGGCGCCGAAAGAAATCAGAAAATGGTCCAGAGACTTCTGGACTTACGACCCGAAGACAGGGCGCGATCTGTTTGATGAAAAAATCGTCGACCTGGGCGACATAAAAGCCGGAAGTTTTGAATCAACTTTTTCAAATGCCAGAATGATTATCGATTTGATCAGAAAAAAGAACAAGAACGCGAAGATTCTGTTTCTCGGCGGAGATCACGCCGTGAGCGAAATGACTGTGAAAAGCATTAAGCCGAAGTCAGCGCTTGTTTTTGACGCTCACATGGACCTGATGAACGAATACGACAAGAGCGGGCACTCAAGAGCCTGCACGTCAAGAAGAATCTACGAGCAGACCGGAAGCCTGGCTCTGCGCGGAATACGCGCGGCGTGCTTGGAAGAGCACGAATACGCGAAGAAAAACAAGATTGACTGGCGCTCTGATCTGAAAGAGCTTCCGCGCGAAGCTGAATATATGAGCATTGACATTGACGTTCTTGATCCCTGCTACATCGGCACAGGCGCGCCCGAGGCGTTCGGCGCCACTTTCGAGCAGCTGGCAGAGGCCGTGCGCTCGGTGAAGTTCAAGTACTGCGACATCGTGGAGTGGATTCCGCCTGCCGGGTATCCTTATATTATTCAGCTGGTGAAAGAGATACTGGCGAAGTAAAAGGCAGTGATGCGAGGTTGATATGATGTTCGGAAAAGAAGGCGGCGGATTTTTCAGCAAGAGAAAAAAGGCTGAAAAGAAAGCGAAAGCAAAGGGCAAAGTAGTGGCAAAAAGCGATTTAAGGCTGTCCCCTGTCCAGAGATGCAAAAGAATGGACTACTTAAAACGGGGGGTTCCTATAGACATAGTCAGCAAGTGGGAGGAAAGAGCGGCAAACGGCGAAAGCGTCATAATCACGCAGAACACCACAGGCACGGGGCCAAGGTGGGCTGTTGAAAAAAGAACGCAGAGCACTTTCGCAACATGGGGCGGGCAGTTTCCGGAGATAAGGCACCTTGATCTAGGTGACAGAGCTGGAAGACTGCTTATGGTTGCGCAGGCTGAGAGGCTGGATAAATCGCGCATACTGAAATCCCTACGCGACTACGGGCTCAGCATAAAAGACGCCAATGCTCTGTCCAGAGAGCAGCTTCTGAATAAACTTCAGGACATGTCAAGCCTAAAAGAAGAATCAAAGGGCTCAGAGTAGCCCTTTCTGGATTTCTTTGTACATTTTCAGAACATCAGACGGCTTCTTTTTGTATTCAAGGCAGAGCTTGGTCAGCTCTATTGCCGCCGGATTGAAGGCCTTGTAGCCCAGGTCTGTCAGGTCTTTGTCGAGTTTGTGCAGCATTTCAAGCTTGAAATTTCCGTTCATTTCTTCAAACATCTCCTAACCCCTTTTCAGCTCAGGCTTCCCTGACTTCAATGCTTACTCTCGTCTTTTTTGTTTCGCCGAGGTTGATTGTCACGTCAACGCCGTAGACCCCTTCCCTGACTTCCTCGAAAACAGTCACAGGGAACACGAATTTTCTCCTCTCGCCGTCGCCGATTATGTCAGCTGTCTGCGGCGAGCCTGTGACATTGAGGCTGGCTGAATCAACTGCCTCTGCCTTTATGATAACATTCTGGGCGTCTTCGCCGAGGCTGTTTGTGACAAAAACAACCAGATTCGTGGCCTCGCCAGGCGAGATTGATGATTTCTCAAAGTAGATGTCTGAAGTATTCGGCTGAAGCGCGGGTATGAAGAAAAAATAGATGAATATGAAAAGAAACAGGAAGATTATCCCGTAAAAAAGGTACCTGTTGTTCGCTTTCTCAACTGGAATGTGCATGTTCGTCATTTTATCCCTCTTATATTGAATCTCATCTGCCTTTTATATTAGTTCTCTTTCCTGCCGGGTCTGTGGTTCCATCCTGCCTTTGCTCTCAGATCAGCTCTCTTTCGAGGTAGTATCCCTTTATTTTGATGTGCCCGAGCAGCACGCCTGAGTCAATGAATCCGTGCGCGTAGGCCACGGCCTCAAGCGCGGTTTCTTTGTCTTTCTTTTCCAAATAAAACTCGGCGTCAGAGAAATAAGATTTCGCCCAGTTCATGAGCAGGGCGCCCTGCTTGTCAAGGGCTTCGGCTTTGCCGAGGCAGTCTCCTGTGATTTTCATGCAATATCTAATCTTCTTGTCGATTTTTTCCATTTCTACTTCACCCTGAACTGCTCCAGAAACTTCTGCTCCATTTCGTGCAGAGCAGGAGCGGGAATTATGATGACCTGCAGAGGCAGGCCTGTGTCGGCAGTCATCAGCTGGCTTATTGTGCCGTATGTGATTTTTGACTTCGGTGAGCCCAGCTGGGCGCACACGACAGCAGGCGTGTCCGGTGTTACCGCGCTGTCTCCTTTCTCTTGCGCGATTTCAAGCAGGGTTTTCAGGCCCTGCGCCGCGTTCATGAACTTGTTTTCCTCGGCTCTCAGGTCAAGAAGCATCAATGTATGGAGCCCGCGCTTCTGATTTTCAGCAATTGCGTCGTAGAAGCTGGTCGGCCTGTAATTCTCCTCCCAGAAAGTAATGGTCGCGGTCTTTCCGAACCTGTAAATCTGCAGCCCTGTCTCGGCGATTGCGCCGAAGATGGACGCGTTGTGAATAATCTGCGTCTTTATTCCCTTTTCCTTCGCTCTAAGCAGCAGATCGCTGTGCGTGGTCGCAATCATGGGGTCGCCGGCAGTCAGAAGGCCTGCGCTGCGCTTGATGGCGTAATTCAGAATCTCGCCAGACTCGATGAACGCGCGGTTCACTGACTGGATTTGTTTTCCTAAAATTTTCTCAAGCTTCTCCTTGTCAGAGCCGACGAGCCTTGAAGTGTAATTCTCTAAATAAAGGACATCGCAGTCTCTCGCCGCTTCCAGCCCTCTGAGCGAAATGTCCTTCTCGTCCCACAATCCGAGTCCGATAAGGTATAACATTATCTCTTTCTCCTTTTTTTGGCCATCTCTCTGGCTTCTTTGGTTTTTCTGACCTCAATATTAATCCGGTCTGCTTTTGATTTTTCCAGCAGCTCGTCGAAAATCTGCTGGGGCGATTTCCCCGCTGAAAGATCTCTTTTGAATTTTTCAGCGTCAGCCGGCGACATTCTTTCCAGCAGATTTTCTGTGAAAGAGTCAAACTTGATGGCCTTGGCTTCTGCTGCTTTTTCTTCTAATCCCCTAATTTTCGCCTTGGTTGTTTCAATGGTTGAAAACAAGCCTATGGCCTGCTTCGGATCAATGCTAAGCTTTCTCAGCGCCTGCTCAGCTTCTGCCATCTCTTTTTTGGCAGCCGCTATCTCCGCGGGAGTTAGAACCGCGCCCCTTTCAACTTCGGAAAGCTTGTTCAGCACGCCAACAAGCTTGACCCCGTCGTAACCTTTTGGCTGCGCGCTTTTGGGAACATTCCCGCCGCTCTTTCCTCCTGATTCTATCCACCTTTTTCTCTCTTCAAATGAATTTTTAAGCTCCTCAAGATCCGCCAGGTATAATGTCGGTGCAGAAGCTTTCAGCCCCTTTATCTTTCTGAGAATAATCTCAAGCTCCTTGGATGTGACTTTCTGCGTTTTTATTCTCTCCGCGAATTCTTCAATGACATCTATCTGCTTCTCGCACTCTTTCTCGTCCATAAATAAATTATAGCTTTCGGAACATAAAAACCCTTTCAGACGGGAGGAAATAGGCGGTTTTGAAAAGCGAGGGTTTAAATATCCTGCTCAGGTTTATTTAAAAATAATCGCGAGGTGCTGTGGTATGAAAGGTTTTCTGATTATTTCAATGTTTGTTTTGATTTTCGCCGGACTGGGCCTGGGCTCTGTGCCTGGTTACACTATAACCCTGCCAGAGGGTGATTTCCCGATAATTGACGGCTACATAGATATGAACGGGGAATGGAACGGCGCTGGCCAGTTAACCATGCCGAATGGGCCTGCGGGGCCTGTAACTGTGTATTACCAATATGTGAATTCTTCTTATGATTCCCCGGGAATGCCCACAGAAGAATTGGTATATGTTTATTTTGCGTTTCACATTCCCGACAGCACAGTTGACTGGGATGACAACGTGGAAGTCGGAATAGACGGCTGGCATGACCACGGCTCGTCGGCAGGAAGCCCTGTTGCGCCGAAAGCGGATGACATTTTGTGCCAGTCATTCGCTGATAACGTGTCTTACACGTATCCAGGAATCGGCGGCTCATGGGACATGATTGATGACATCTATTCCTGCTGGGGGGCGACGGAATATTACGGCACATACAGGGAAACAGAGGTAAGCATTTATTATGACGGCGATATTCTCATCCCCTTCCAGACAAACGGACTGCTGCTCAGGATCATGGACCTCCGCACGCCCGACCCGGTAAACGTGACGTCCTGGCCGCCGAGCCCAAACGGAAATATGATGGATCTGACAACCTGGGGCGACATGCTCTGGGCCGGAGCTGACGTCATGGGCTCGCTGAATGCCAGCGCAGGCTCAAGCACGCCTGAAAACCACAACTGGTATTATGACCCTGACGGCGACCCGAACAATGAAATGATTCAGTTCAAGCTGGCAGCTGCGAACTCTGACGTTAATTTCACAAGCATAACTCTTTTCTCCGCAGGAACAGGGAATGATTCAGACGACGTGGCAAGCGCGCTTCTGATTTATGATGCGAATGCAAACGGGCTGTATGACGAAGGCGAGCAGGTGCTTGCGACCGGGTCATACGCTGCTGATAACGGCCAGCTGACTATGAATTTAGAGCACGTCATCCCTGAAGGCACAACCCACTACTTTGTGATTGTGTACCAAATGGGCGCTGACGTTCCGATTGGAAGCACTTTCTCATTCACAGTGTTCACAATAGTTGCGATGGACATGGACACCGGCGCTGCAGTCGGCGTCATGGGCATGCCTTTAACGTCGGCCGTAAAAACGACAATGGCGGCACCTGTATCCGTGTCTGTGTCTGAAGGCACCCATAATCCGGGCAACCACACTTGGTATTACAACGCGAGCGCAAACGCTTATAATACGATGCTGCAGTTTGATTTTACCGCGTCCGGAAACGCAGATGCCAGAATAGATGAAATCGGCATTAAGATCTTCGGCACAGGAAACACAACAAGGGGCATCAACATTGTTTATCTTGTGCTTGACGTAAACAATAATGGAAAATATGACAGCGGGGATGTAATTTTAGGCAGCACAGTTTATAATCCCGGCCTCAGCGAGAACCCTCTTGTTCTGATTGAACCTTTCACAGTTCCAGAGGGAGAAACAGTTAACCTCCTGCTGGTGTTTGGAATGCGCAGCCAGGCTGAAGCAGGCGGCACTTTCTCTATAGAACTGTCATCAATGGCTGTTGCAGATACCGGCACCGGCGAATATGTGGAAGTTGACGGCATTCCGCTCATGTCTAAAACAAAAAAGATTATTGAATCCCCGACCGGAGCTGAAACCTGCGCCGGAAACATGAACTTCACGATTAACCCTGGAATAACTGATGCTGGCAGCGCTGTTGAAACTAGGATTTCAGGATATGCCGACGAATGCTCGGGAGTTGAAGTTGCAGTGAAAAAATACTCCTGCGCAAACGGGACCCTGGTCTGCACAATCGAGCTTGAGGATGGGACAGGAGACTGCGAATGGAATGCTCCGGCAGACTCCGGCGCGTACCTGATGTACGGCTGCGCAGATTTGAATGAAGATGAGATTTACAGCGGAGCTTCTGAGGTGGACTACTCCGTACTAATCGTGCTGAACGGAGAAATAAACTGCTCTGACGAAAACCTGGGCGGATGCATAAATGAGACAGGCTGCGAAGACACGGGCGGGCACTGGTGCGACGGCGTGTGCCACATGGATGAGTGCACTAACAACCCGATTCCAGAGTGCGGCGACAATGTTTGCAGCCCGCTTGAGAACTGCCATGATTGTGAGCAGGACTGCGGATGCGCAGACGGACAGCAGTGCATAAACGAGGAATGTGAAGCTATAAACGAGCAGACAGGCATCCCGCAGGAAGTCATCTGGGTCATCATTGCCGCAGTGGCGATTACAGGCGTTCTCGGCCTCATCGCTCTGCTGCTGAAAATGATGGGCGGAGGAGCTGCCGCAGCCGGAGCAGGCGCCGGGACAAGCACTGGAGCTGAAGCTGCGAAATCAGCTGGCGCCAAGACCGCAAGAATAGTTGACAAACCATTTAAGAAAAAGAAATAAGCCGAAGAGGGGGTTTCAGCCCCCTCTTTCTGATTTTTGTTTGGCTCTTGTTTTCATCAAACAAAAAGTTTGAGCATGTACTGCGCACATTGCATTCTGTAATTGTGCGCAGACATTTCAGTGCACACACATAAAGTGCATCGTGCACTGCAAACATCGCAGATATTCTTGTGCGATTGATTTTTTAGTTTTGTGAGTGCTTATACCTTATTCTTTTGCTCTGACTAGTACAGCGCAATCTGCCGACTCACTTATTTTTGTAGCCCATTCTCTTCTCGTAGTTTTTGTGCGTCATCCACTCAATTATTATACTGAGTACTATGAGTTCGTCTCCTGCCACTGAATAAAGCAGCCTCCATGCATTGGGCATATCGTATTTCCACAGATTATCAATGCTGTATTTTCTTATGTATTCTTTTGGAATCAAATTTTTAGGAACCTGCTCGCCGCAAAAATAGTCTTTTTCCAAATCGACAATGGCGCGGTTAATGAACTCATACAAACGTTTGTCCTCTGTTTTTGCTGTTTTTAATTCTTCAAATGATTTTTTGACTTTCATGTCGGCAAACTTCACAGTAGAATTTAGTTTCATAAATTCACCTTGCATTAAGTTCAGGCATTGAAAGGTATTTTCTTATGTATTCTTTTGGGATCAGATTTTTCGGAACCTGTTCTCCGCAGAAAGCGTCTTTTTCCAAGTCATCAATTGCACGGCTGATAAAGTCATAAAGACGCTTGTCCTCTGTTTTTGCTGTTTTCAGATCTTCAAATGATTTTTTGACTTTCACGTCAGCAAACTTCACAGTAGAATTCAGTTTCATGATTTCACCTTGCATTAAGCTCGGGCATTGACAGGTATTTTTTTACCCGCTCAGGATTGTAAATCCATGCAATATTTCCGTTCCTGTCAAAAGCAATCTTTCCTGAGTACTCCAAATAGTCGAGTATCGTGCAGTATGTCTGATACATCACGCCGCGGGGCAGAGCTTTCCACAGCGATTTCTTGGTATGCTCTCCGCTGTGGTCTTTTATAAACTTCTCAACCATCAGCACAGTGTCCAGCCTGGGATAGCGGAGGATAGTGTGCTTTGACCATTCGGTCGTAGCAGTCGCCTGCATGTTATATCACCTGATATACTATATCAATTGATATATTTAAAGGTTACTCAACATGCATTTATTGGGGGTTATCCCGCTGATCTCGTTAGGTATTTTATCAGGTCTTTTGTCTTGTACACTTTTACTGCTCTTTGTTTTTCAAAGTGTTTGTCATCGCTCCAAATTGCCGAGTCTGTTGCCAGCGCAGCCGCAATGAAGGGCGCGCCGTTTTTGTCTATCTCGTCCATTATCTGTTTTGCTTTATCCATTTCATTTTGAACAACCATATCATCTAAAATAATCATTTTGGAAAGCAAAGAATCAAGTATCTGGTACAGCTCTTCCTTTGTTATGCCTGCTTTATTCAATATTTCCTTTTCGTACCTGTTCATCTCTTTTTTGCTGAAATTAATAGTCACAAGCTCTGCATCCAAATGAAGCAGCAGCTGCCTTGCAGCGGAATCCCTGATTAGAGCGGAGATTATGACATTCGTGTCAACCACTAATCTCATTGAAATCTCTCTCTTACTCCTTTCTTAATGCCGTGCCCTATTTTATCCGCGTCTTTCTCTGAAAATTCGCTTTTAGCGAGCACCCTGTCAATCCAGTGGAGTTCCTGTATCTTCTTCTCGAATGTCTGCCTTGCAATCTCGCTCCACTTCAGCTCGGAGTGCGCCTGCATTTCCTTATGCAAACTTTCGGGGTATGGACAGTGTCATATTAGCCACAAAATCACCTATGTGTGTTATGTGCTAGCACATATATAAACCTTTTGGCTCACAGTGTAATTTGTAGTAATCACGGGGTGATTCTGTCAAATTTATAATAGGTGATGTCGCCCTCTTTGTCGACCACGGCGTAGATCATCTTTTTGCGCACGTTCTGCGCAAGCCTGATGGCGCGCGCGAAGACGGCGAGCTCGACAGTGTACTCCTCTGGAATGCAGTGCATGAGCCAGATTGCATGGCCCTTGCCCGGCTTGTCTCCTCTCGAATAGATTCTGAAGTGGGAGCCGAATTTGAATCCTGTCTTTATGCAGAATCCCCTGTCCTTCATGTCCCTGTAGACGATGTATTTGCGCGGAAAGTCCTTGTCTATCTTCATGAAGTGCTTCCACAGCTTCTCATAATCCATCGCCTTCCCTGTCGCCGATTTTATCACGAAATCCTTCTTCTTTTCAACCATATACAGAGCTTCTTCGGGGGAAAGCAGAAGCTGGTTGCTGTTTCCTTCTTTTGAGCCCTCTTCTTTCTCTCCATACCCGCGCTTGTCGAAATCCTCAACAAGCTCCGGTTCTGTAACGAGCACGCGTTCGCCGATTAGCAGCGGCATAGTTTTTCCTCCTTATAGCTTTTCAATTGTTAGCACTATTATGAAATCAGAAGTTTAAAAACAAGGGTTTGCCGGACCCGGTCCGGCATCGGAGTTTAAGACTCTTCGTCAGAGCCGAAAATCTTCTCTTTCTTCCAGAAAACCACGGCAAGGACGAATATTGCGAAGAACGCAAACAAGCCGAACTCAGCGCTCTTCAAAGCCCCGAAGATGAATCCTGTCAGCGAGTTGTCCACCTGGGGCTGCTCTTCAGGCTCTTCAGCAGGAAGCTCTGTCTGCACTGTTGCCGGCTTTTCCATCTGGTCCTTCACGTCCTCAAAGCTTATCTCTTTGTCAAAAACATACTTAGCTTCGAATGACCCATAAGGTTCAAGCACGACGTTCCAGCCGAATTCAGGGTCTGCGCTGACTATGAAGTCCGGCTCAGGCGTGATAGTCACGTAAGCGAGATTTCTTGCAAGGCTCTTCGGTATGTAGTCAGTCACCTTGAAAGCCCTCTTCTCGTTGAGGTTGTTTGTCACTGTAAGCGTGACTGTTGTTGCTTCAAGCCTGTCATTGTAATCATAATCCCTGTAAAGGCCGAGAGCTTCAAGAGAATCATATTCAATTGTCTCTGGCTCAACTTCGCTTGACTCGACGATTATTTTTCTTGTTGACCAGGCCTCTCTGTCATCGTCGTCTGTCACTCTGAACTTGGCGTAGTACGTGCCTGCTGTGTCATACGCGTGGTAAACCTTCTGCCTCTCGAATGAATTCCAGTCATAATGCCCGTCTCCGTCAAAGTCCCATTCATACTTGTCAACGTTGCTGTATGTGATGCCTGAAACGCTTCCGTAAAATTCAAGCTCTTCACCTGTTTTCACAGTTGCAGAAGAGCCGGCGTTGACAGTGAAAACGTCGTTTGCAGTCGGCTCGTCAATCACGAATGTTTTCTCGGCGCTTGCTGTTTTGCCGTCCTCTGTCTCTATTTTAAGGTTCACGCTGTGCATGCGCCCTGCTTCAA
>JAZDJV010000037.1:0-4593 GCA_043803585.1 Microcaldota archaeon
AGGGTACACTCGAGAACCTTGACGCTAGTTTAAGGAGGAACAAGGTAGACCGCGCCACGGCACAGGAAATTCTTAACAGCAGGAAAATATTTGAAAGTTTAGATAAAACGCGTGAAAGACTCAACCTCCATAAAAGGGTAACAAACATAGCTAAATCAGTTAAATCTAACATAAAAATACCAGAAAATATAAAACTTAGCAAATTGAGAAAAGTATATACTAATTTAAGTCATTTGGAAAAAATAGATTCAGAAATTTTTGAAGCAGAGTGTAAGACGAATTTTGATGCTGAAAAGAAAAGAGTTTTTCAGAAGTATAACTTAAAAGAAGGAACCGAATTTAATCTTGCAGAGGAAAAGAAAAATGTTCTTGAAAAATACTTCAAGAAATTAGTAATCAAACCGGGAAAACCGGGCAAGCCGACTGAACAGGAAGATGAATATGACGTAGTTTTGAAGGCAATAATCTTCCTTGCGCTCCTCGTAGCATTCTTAGTGGCGCTGTTTGCTATTTTTTAGCGGCTGAATCAAAAACTGCGTTTATTACTGTTTCATAAGGCGCGTCAGTTTTTATCCCCTGCTTGGCCATTTTTGTTCTGCACACTGCGAAGCCTGCGCTTCGCAGCGATTTGATTATTTCGTCAATCGGCTTGTTTTGTTTTTTCAGCGCCCTGCCCAGTGCGCTCAGGTCATAGTATGGTATTGCAATGCGGAGCGAGGGATCAAGATACGCGAATTTTTCAGAGCATAACACACTAATCCAAGTGGGGCCAAGTATTTTTGCAGTGCCGCCGCACAGGCATTTTGCGCCCGCCCCAGCATCCTGTGGAGCTGAAATTATTTCCCTTCTTTCGCATTTGGAGCAGTATTTTATGAATCCTTCGCTGCCTCTTGGTATGCTTTTGTTTTTGCCAGGCAGAATCTCGACAAATATGCGCATGTAATGCCTGCTGTAATAAACGTAGATAGGCGCGATTGAGCGGCCGGCCGCGTCCGCCTGCTGAGACAGCGCGAAAAGCAAGTTTCTCAGCCCCAGCTCGTAGCTGAAGCTTGTCCTGGCTGCCGAAGTCCCGTATTTTCTTAGGCAGGCCTCTTTGAAGACCCCGCAGGATGCTCCGACATCAGTGGCAGTGGCGCATATCACGCCTCTTTCTGGATTCAGGGCCCTGATTGCATTTGATGTGAAGGGAATCGGCGAGCCGAAAGGGTCAATGTCAATGCAGTCAAAGCAGCCGGCGTTTCTATAAAGAAATTCATTCGCGTCATTAGCGCTTATTTTCATTTTATCCTGCACTTTGTTCAGCTTTGCATTCTCCTCGATCATCCTGACTGCCGAAGGCTGGACGTCGTTTGCGTAAACTTCGCATGGCACAACCAGTTCGTTTGCGTAGCGCACAGCCCTGGCTCCTGTGCCTGATAGCAGGTCAAGGATTTTAATTTTCCTTTTGCTGCCGTGGAAAAACATGTCCACAATTTCAATTGACAGCGTTCTGCTTTTCTCCATTTCCGGATTGTAGAAAACGCTTTCAGGCCATTTCGCCTTTTTTTCAGGCACAATGAGCTTTGTTTTTCCTTCTATGATTTGTTTTGTTTTCATGTTAAGCAGCATACTGGTGTTTTATATTCGGCGTTTTATTAATATGCTTATGGCGCTAGTTCTCAGCACTAAATCTCTGGCTCAATGTGTTGGACTATGGTTAGCAGAGGGGGACAAAAAGTCAATCGCAGAAATAACTTTTACCAATAATTGTTACCCTCTAATCAGATTTTTTCATGAAACCCTAAACGCCCATTTTTTGAGCAGAGAGGCTAAACCGCGGATATATGTTTATAGTAAAGGCGAAAAACCAAGTGTCAATCTCTCAGTGGCTGTCAACTATTATATAGACAAGAGGGCGCGAACGCCTTATTACATATATAAAGTAGCTAGCAGAAGTTTGGTTAAGAAATGGTATATTCTAGTAGAGAACGTGAAGTTAAACGAGAAACTTTATACATTTGTCTTGCAAGGATTTTTCGCCGGCGAGGGGAACATAAAAAAACAAATCAAAAATAACATGCATCGTTCTGTAAGAATCTCACAAGGAAAACCCAACAAATTTCTTGAGAAAATGTTGAACTATTTTGGCATTACTTTTTCATTTGAAATTGGTAATAGGATGTATAACATAACTGGAAGAAAAAATCTTGAGATAGTTAAAAAAATTGGTATGTGCGAACTACATCCATTAAAATACAAATCATTTGAAGATTTGATTAATTCGTATAGGGCAAAGATAATTTACAATCCTAAGAATTGGCTTAAACAACAGGTTTACGGTTGTTTAATTGAGTGTTTTACGACAAAACAGCTAAGTAAAAAATTTGGCAGATCGTTCGCACGTTTACAAGATGTTTTAATAGAACTTAAAAAGGATGAGTTAGTAACTAATTATAGGATAGGTAGTCTGGATTATTGGATTCGCAATGATCAAAACATAATCATCATATCAAAAAAGAAAGCCCACATACTAAGGAAGTTAAATCAGCCTAAAACTATCGCACAGATCAATAATGCGAGGAAAACCAGATGGCAATCAACCAAAAATAGGTTAGTCGAGCTTATGAAGTTGAAACTTGTTAATAAAAAAGGAGGATTATGGTACAAATGTCTGATAAGAAAGAAAATAAAAGTAATCTAATTTTAGGCGTTGACGAGGCCGGCAGAATTCTTAACTGTTTCACGCGGTTTTGAATGCCGAAAGGGCCCGTCATAGGAAGCATGTTCATAGCAGGCGCGCTCATTGACGAAAAAGACGAGCAGGCCCTGCGCGATCTGGGCGTGCGCGACTCCAAGATGATAAGCCCGAAGAAGCGCGAATTTCTTGAAAAAGAGATAAAGGGCATCGCAAAGGAGTGGCACACTGTTGAGGTTACAGCCGAACTGATCGATTCTTTGAGAAAAAAGATGTCCCTAAACGAAGTCGAGGCCCTGAAAATAGCCGAGCTTCTGGAATTGTTCAAGATAAAGCCTGATCTGATGATAATCGACCTTCCGGACCCGACAGAGGCGTCGTTTGTGAGAAGAATATCAAAATACACTGACAGTGACGTGAAAATAAAGGCCGAGCACAAGGCAGAGGACAAGTTCCCGCCTGTCGGCGCAGCCTCAATTCTGGCAAAAACCGCGCGCGACAGAAGCGTGCGCGAGCTTGAAAAAGAAACAGGCCATGTTTTCGGCTCAGGCTATCCTTCTGATCCGCAAACTCAGGAATTCATCAAAAATCATGCGACAGAAGAATGCAAATTCATCAGGCATAGCTGGATAACTGCAAGAAGGAGCATAAAACCGAAGACGCAGAAAAAGCTTGCAGAGTTTTAAATTTACATCTCGGGCATTTCAGGCGGCTGAGGGAACTCTTCAGATTCGTCTTCTTTCTTTTCTTCTTTCTCGACTTCGACGTCGAAAGCCTTTTTTATGAATTCAACAACGAGATCCTCGATGAGGGCCTCCGGATTGTCGCCGTCGCGGTATATGAGCTTGAAGATCTCTTTTCCTGTGGACGCCTCGAGGTTTGCAAGCCCGGTCATGAAAGCCTCGGCCTCTTCCTTGTCCTCGCGGTTCAGCTCGACAATCAGCACGATATAGTCCTTGTCAACGGCTTTTTTGGCGTATGCGAGCGCGTCAAAGACGTCGCGGGCTTTCTGCTTCTTGCATACTGGGCCCTGCGACTGCTCGAACAGCCTTTTCTCAAACAAATCAGCGAGCTTCGCATTTCCTGATTCGATAATTGCGATTTCCATCAAATCATCTACATGTCGCCCATGTCCCCACCAGGCGGCATTCCGCCGCCCGGTGGCATCGGCCCGCCTTTCGGTCTGCCGGCTGCTATGATGTCATCTATCTTTAAAATCATCTCAGCAGCTGCGGCTGCAGAAGCCAGCGCCTGCCTCTTGACTTTGGCCGGCTCAATCACGTTCTCCTTCAGCATGTCGCGGATGTCGCCTTTGAACACGTTCACTCCGGCGTTTTTGTTGCCGTTTACGTGCTCTGTCCTGATTTTTACGAGCATGTCAATCGGGTCCATTCCCGCTGATTCTGCAAGCGTGCGCGGAATGACTTCCAGCGCCTCTGCAAAAGCCTCAATCGCAAGCTGCTCCCTTCCGCCGATTTTCTTCGCGTAGTCGCGGAGCCTTACTGCGATTTCAGTTTCAATAGCCCCTCCGCCAGTGACAATCCTGCCCATCTCAATGGCGCAGGTCACGGCGCCGATTCCGTCTGTGACCGCTCTTTCAGCTTCAGAAACAACGTGTTCAGTTCCGCCCCTAATAAGTAGCGTGACTGCCTTCGGTTCCTTGCATCCTTCCACAAATGTCATGGCTTCGCCAGAAACTTTCTTCTCTTCAACGAGGTCGGCGTTCCCGAGGTCCTTTGCAGTCAGCTCTTTCAGGCTTGTGACAACGTTCGCGCCTGTCGCCCTTGCGAGCTTTTCCATGTCTGACTTCTTGACCCTGCGCACTGCGAATATTCCCTTCTTTGCGAGGAAGTGCTGGGCCAGGTCGTCAATTCCCTTCTGGCACACAAGCACGTTTGCGCCTGTTTTTGCGACAGATT
>JAZDJV010000038.1:0-8382 GCA_043803585.1 Microcaldota archaeon
AAGCGACAGGCCGCTTGAGATTCTCTCTGTAATGCCAAGCTTGCCGGCAAACTGCCTCGCCGTGTTCGAGAAATTCACGCAGTGCCCGTACTCCTCGTGCGAAAGCGTGTTCATCAAATCAGCTATGTCAGAGACAGGCGATCCTTTTTTGCTCGTTGTCACGAAGAAAATGTTGAACGGCTTTTTGGTGAACGAATCGAGGCTGTTCATGGCCGCTGTTGTGATGAAATTGACCATGTAATCAGGAGTCTCAATCAGGCGCGTGTCATAGCCGGGCGCTATCTTCACGAATTCCTTGCCAGCGATTTTCTGCAGCACGGCCCTGGCCTCTTTGTTGGTTTTGACAAGATGCGCGCCCTTCAGTTTTCCTCTCTTCTTTATCTGCTCTTCAACTGCCTCTGCAGTCGGCCTGCACTTGTAAATCTTTGCGAGCTGGACAGTGATTTTTTTGAAATGAACAAGCTCGCTGTTCAGCCAGCCCGTCGCTTTTTTCTCAATCTGTCCCGCGCTCTCCGGGAAATCCCTGAAATCCTTCAGCATAACAGGGTAATACTTTTTCCTGCCGAGCTTTCCGCCCTGCTTCTTCATTATCGGAAAAGCCTCTGAGAAATCGCCGTTCTTTATGCCCCTGACGCCGAACGCCTGCCTGTAATCAATAAGCTCTTTTATCAGCCTGCTGATTTTTTTCTTCAGCTCTGCGCTTTTCACTTCTTTTTCAACTGTTTTCAGCAGAGCGGCCGCCCCGCCTGCCTCGTTCATTGTCATTATTTTTATCTCGACAGGCCACTTCTTTTTTGAAAGCCTGCGCAGGCTTATTATAAGCAGGGCTGAGGAGTCGTCGGCGAGCGAAGAAAGGTGCTTCTCGTTGAATCCCTCTTTCACCATGTAATTGAAAAACGTGCCCATAATTTCTTCTGGCGCGTGGTGGGGCTCGTCAAGCTCCTCTATCGCCAAGCTTGTCTCGTAAACTTTCAGGAATTTGCGCGTCTTTTCGTCTTTCGCGCGCCTGATCAGCGCCCTGGCTTCGGCAAGAGCCCTGCGCCTGTTCTTGTCTGTTGGCAGAAAAAGCTTTCCTGCGCAGGATTCAACGCCCTCTGAAAAAGCCGAGCTGGGGCTGGTTTCTTTCCAGAATTCAAATATCTCCTTTTCAAGGTCCATGGCGCACTTCTCGTGTTCTGTTTTCAGTTATTCCACGATTTTGAAAACCTGGTCGTTCTCGTGGACTTTTGACTTGACTTTCATTCCGACAGAGTCACCCACCGAGGCCGACTTGACGCTCGCGTGGTCAACCTGCATTGAGTCCACTGCCTGCGTGAAATTCGTGCTGGCTCCCTCTATTGAGATTTTGTCCCCGACATTGAGCTCGCTTGTGAGCTCGACAACAGCCACGTTTATTTTGCTGAAAAAGTGGGTGATTTTTCCGACAAGCTCCTTTTCCATAAATACACCTCTTTCACGCCAAAAATGACGCATACAAAACATTTAAAACTTTGCGCTGTGCTATAATGCTGGTGATTTGATGGTTCATGGAGCGGAAAATGAAGTTGAAATAAGGAAAATCGATCCGTGGTCTGCAGGCAAGATTTACGCCGTGATATGTGCGATTATGGGGTTCGTGTACGGCCTGTTCATGGGAATCATACTCATAGCAGTCGGAAACATGACATTTGCCGGAACATCGGTCGCAGGCGCGGTTTCTCCGATGGCAGTGAGCGGCACAGGCATAGCGGTTATCGGATTCCTGTTTGTCATATGCTCGCCTGTCATCGGCGCGGTCGCCGGGCTGATATGCGGAATACTCGGAGCGATAGTGTACAATTTCGCAGCAGGCAAAGTGGGCGGAATAAAAATAAGGCTGAAGTAAGTGAAAAACATGAAAAGCAGGTTTATACTGTTCGCAGCAATGATGGCTGTCCTGATTGGCAGCGGAAGCGCCGCCACTCTGCAGAACCACGACATTTACGTGCAGGTCGGCGAAACTGGCGATGCCGCAGTGATTGAAAACTTCGTGCTCACGCTGACTGAAAGCGAGGCGTACAGTTTTGACAAGCTCTCCGAGAGAAACGCCCAGCTAGAAGAATGGACCGGCTTTTCAGACAGCATAAAAACAAACATGCTCAACGCTTCTGCCGAATCAATTGAGATAAGCACCACGAAAATAAGCGGTGGGCAGTTCGGCTACCAGGTTCAGCTGAAATACACCGCGTCAGGGCTTGCGAAACCTGTCAGCGAAGCAGGCAGGATAAGAGTGTATGAAATAAGCAAGGAATCATTCAGCTTTTACAACGCTGCGCAGGATTATTTCGCGATACCGACCAGCTCAAGGCTGACAATCAGCCTCCCGGACTCAATATCCGAGAGCGATATACTTGAAACAGTGCCCAAGCCGTGGACAGTAACGAACAAGAAAACGCTCATCTGGACAGGCGGGACATACAGCGGGGACTTCTCGATCAAGTTTCAGAAGGAGATGGCGATAAGCGAAAGCTTTGACATCAACAGGATAATGGAGTATCTGATGCAGAATCCTGTTTACTCGGTAGTGATTATATTGTTCCTCATTCTCGCGGTTATTTACAGAAGGGAAATCACAGGCCTGATAACCGAGTCGTTTGCAGGCGAAGAAGAAGTCCTGCCCCCTAAGCGCGAGGTCGGCAAAAGAAAGAGAAAGTGATTCTGAATGACGCTGTCTTTGCAGGAAAAAAAAGTTCTGGTAGTATTAAACAGCAGCGGAAAGCAGGACACTGCCCAGCTTTCAAAGAGCTCCGGCCTGAAAGAGGATGCGGTCAACAGGGCCACGATAATGCTGTTTTCAAAGGGTCTTGTGAAAATCGACGAGGACGTTCAGGAAGATATCTCTCTCGGTGAAGAAGGAAAAAAATATTTAGAAAATGGCTTGCCTGAACGCAAAATTATTGATTTTGTGGGCGATGAAGAGAAAACAGTTGAAGAGTGCGCAACTCACATAGGTGAACAATTTCAGATAGGAGTTATTTGGTTACGTAAACATAACTTTGCAATAATAATTCAAGGAAAAATAAAATTAACACCTGAAGGATTAAAATATAAAAAAAGTAAATTGCTTCAAGAAATTGTTTTAGAAAGAATTAGTAAAAGAGAGCCTATCTCTCCGCCATCGCTGAAAAAAGTCCTCCTTGAACTTAAGAAACGTGGGAGTATCATAAGAACAATCGAAGTAAAGACACGCTTATTTGAAATCACTGACTTGGGCAAAAAGGAAGTTGGTGGCGGGCTGTCGCTTGAAGAAGAAACCTCGCAGTTAACTCAGAAAATGATTGTCTCCGGATCGTGGAAAAATACGAAGCTGAGGAAATATGATGTCACAGCCGAAGCTCCGACTATCAATCCAGGAAAGAAACAGCCGTATTATGAATTTCTTGATGAGGTAAGAGAGAAAATAACGGCAATGGGCTTCAAAGAAATGCGCGGAGAGCTTGTGCAGACTGAATTCTGGGATTTTGACGCGCTTTATGTTCCGCAGTTCCACCCCAACAGAACGCCCAAGGCCACATATTACCTGAAATCGCCGAAGCATGGCAGCATATCTGACGGAGATTTGTTTGAAAAAGTGAAAAAATCCCACGAAACAGGCACTGAAGAAAGCTCCGGCTGGCAGTACGAATGGGACGAAACAAAAGCCCTGACTCTGGTCGGAAGAACAGAAACAACCGCGCTTACCGGGAAATACCTGCTCAATGAAAAAAAGTATCCTGCGAGATACTTCAGCATAGGGCGGAACTTGAGGTATGATGTGATTGACGCGACTCACCTTCCTGATTTTGACCAGCTGGAAGGGTTTGTGGCAGACGAATCGCTTACTTTGAGAGATCTGCTTGGTCAGCTTGAAAGTTTTGCAATTGAGGTCGCTGGGATTAAAAATCCGAAAAATATCCGATTCAAAGCCGCATATTTCCCGTTCACAGAGCCTTCTGTTGAATTGTTTGCAAAACACCCTGTTCTGGGCTGGATGGAGCTCGGCGGCTCCGGGATGTTCAGACCTGAAATGCTGAAACCATTGGGCGTGGATGTGCCGGTTATCGCATGGTCTATGGGTCTCGGAAGACTGGCAATGTTCAGGCTCGGGATAAAACATATCAAAGATCTGTTCTCGCAGGACGTAAAATTCCTGCAGGAGCACGCTTACAGGTGAAAAACAATGGCGTCAATTGAAATTAACAAGCATGATTTGGAGAAACTGGTTGGAAAACGACTGGATAGTGAGAAACTTCAGGATAATTTATTCGATATGAAACTTGAGCTTGACAGAATAGAGGACGAAAATTTAATCATTGAAGTTGAATATGACAGGGCAGACATGCTTTCAACAGAAGGAATTGCCCGGCAGATGAAAGGCTATTTCGGGTCAGAATCCGGCTTGATAAAGTATGAATTCAAGCCTTCAAAATCAGAAGTTAAAATTTCTGAAGAAATGAAAAAATACCGGCCTTATGCTCAGTATTTCATAGCGTTAAATGTGCCGTTTGACAGCGCAGCTATAAAGCAGATAATGCAGATTCAGGAAAAACTGCATTTCATCTACGCGCAGGACAGGACAAAAGCTTCAATTGGGGTGTATGACCTGGATAAAACATCAAAGCAATTTGAATACAAACCCACCGAGCCCGAGAAGATAAGTTTTGTTCCGTTGGAAAGCAAAGCAAAGATGAACGGCCGCGACATTCTGCAGAAACATCCGAAAGGGGCTGAATACGCTCATTTATTGGAGCATATGGAAAAGTATCCGCTGTTATCAGACTGCAACGGAAAAGTGCTTTCAATGCCCCCTATTATCAACAGCGAGGATACAAAAGTCGACGAAAACACCAAAAATCTGTTCGTAGACGTGACGGGAATTGATGAAAGGGTTGTAAATAAAATTACGGTTATACTCGCTACAATGCTTGCTGAAAGGGGGGCAGAGGTTCGGACAGTTAAAATAGAGTACGGAACAGAAACAACAGAGACTCCGAAACTTGAATACAATGAAATGAAACTAAGAGCGCTTGATGTCAGAAGAATACTCGGTTTAAACCTTTCTGAAACAGAAATAATGAATCTACTGAAAAAAGCAAGGTATGGCTGCGAAATGCAGTCCGGTCTGATCAATGTCATAATACCCTGCTACAGATTTGATGTGATGCACCCCGTTGATCTGATAGAAGATGTTGCAATTAATTACGGCTTAAATAATATGAAGCCGATCATGCCGAACGTAGCTACAATCGGTGAAATTCATCCGATTGAGAAAAGAACGAACAAATTCAGGGAGCTGATGATTGGGCTTGGTTTTCAGGAAACCGGCTCTTTTGTGCTGTCAAACAAGGAAAAGATGACTGCGATGACGAAAAATCTTGAAAGGCCTGTTGAATTGGAAAATTATTCTTCATTGGAATACAACTGTATGAGAAATTCCCTAATCTCAAAGATTTTGGATATATTCAAGGCAAACAAGCATCGAGAGCTTCCTCAAAAAGTGTTTGAAGCCGGGGATGTCGTGCATATCACAAACAAAGGGGAGACAAAAACAAGAACAGCCAAGAATCTGTGTGCAGGCATATGCTCAGCAGAGGCTGGATTTACAGAAATAAAAAGCAATGTTCAGGCCTTGCTTTCAAATGCCGGGATAAAAACAGAGTACAAGGAAATTAAGCAGGGGGAAGAAATGTGCTTCTTGTCAGGCCGGTGCGCTGAAGTTTATGACTTGAAAAATGGTAAGAAAATCGGCGTATTGGGCGAAATTCATCCGGAAATTCTGCAGAATTTTGAATTAGAAAATCCGATTGCCCTGTTTGAAATTGAAATTGACAAACTTCTGTAAAAACGCGCAGCCGCGCTCACAGCATTGAGATAGCCTGCGCTGCAAATGAAATCGCCATCAGGAACGCGCCCACCACTGAGTTGAAATGCGTGTTCACCATTGATTCTGCAAGAGGCACGTTGTAGCCGTAGTACGTGCTTGACTCAAGCGCGATGTTCTCCTTTGTTTTGAAGTAGCTCTTCACAAGAAACAGCGAGCCTAGCACTGAAAACATCAGCGGAATGAGATTCACGTAGAACCTCAGAATTAGGGTCACTGACAGGATAAGGATGGACGAAATCACGACTGCTATGCTGACTTTCATTCTGTAGTCGTACATGTTGCTTATGAACTCGAAGTATTCCTGATTTCTCAGGTCCCTCAGGTTCTTGTCCTTCTCCCTTTCTGTTTCCCTGATAAAATCTTCCAGTTTGTTTGATTTCTTCACTCTGATTAAGTCTATCACTTGCGTCACCTTATAAAAATCAGCAAAAAAGATTATTCAGAATCTGTTTATAATATTGCCTGTTCTGGGGATTAGAACGGAAGGAGCTTCAGGCCGGCCTGCTCTCTAAGAACCATAAGGCGGGAGCCCCTCTTTATGTGAAGCTCGCTCGCATAATCATGGGGGATTGAAACAACCAGGCTGTTGCCCATCTTCGTGACGGTGCGCACGTCCGATTTTCTTCTGCCTTTCATAATTTCGTAGCGCACAACCTCGCTGGACGGCATGATCTCCTCTCCGCAGGGGCACTTCCATCCGCTAAGCAGAACTCCTCTGAATTTTATTTTCCCTTTATTCATCTTCTTTCCGCAGATGTAGCAGTCCATAATCATAACCTCAGATGTATTACTAGTACCCTATTATCATACTCGCGATAAACGGCTTCCTGCCAGCCGGTTTTCTTCCGCTTTTTTGCAATCCATTTATCCCTGCTTTCTTTCTTGTGCTCGCCGAAGTCAATCATTTCAACGACCGCATCAGAGCACTTTCCTGAATCGTCAAGCTCCTCAAGAGCGTGCCTTGTGAAACACAGCGGTTTTCCCTTCCAATGCAGGCCTTTGTACATACTTTATACCTCATAATACGTACTTTAGAGTTTATAATACTTACTGTAACTTATCGTCAAGAATGATTCTATTTTTGCAGTTTATACAGATTTCCAGAAGTAGGCTCATATTAACTGGTTAAAACCAGTTAAAATCAACTAAGAATCAGAACAGCCGCTTCTGGCTTCTGTCCGGAGCTGCACGCGCCTTCTCGGCAATGGCTCCTGAGCGCAGCTCCTGTGCTTTTTCAAAGGCTCCTTTCGGATCTTCGGCGCCCAGGAATTCAAGCTCTTCCTCGTCCAGCTCGAACTGCGCGGCGAGATTTTCGGGGTTTTTCTCAGCCAGCTCCCGCATCATGGGCAGGTAGTCCTGCACAGCGCGCCTGTTTGAAACGTGCGCCTGCTTCCCGACTTTTCCTGCAATCTGCATCCTGAGTCCGCGCCCTTTCTTTGTCTTGCTCAGGCCGAGGATGAATGAAGGAAATCTGTACATCACAAAATCATGATACGGCTCCTCTTTTGAAAGCGAAACTCCGGCGCTCATCAGGTCAGAGGCGTATCTCCAGAATCCGTAATTGCTTCTTCTGAAAACTCTGCCGAGATAAATGTCAGCCTTGCTTATCCTCTCTGCGGCGTCCGCCGACTCCTGCTCGTCCTTGTACTCGTGGGGGATGTTTTCTGAAATCCATTTCATCACAAAATCAGGCTGCTCGTTCAGATTTTTGAGCGAGTCACGCGACTCCCTGAACGACATTGATTTCATTACAGTGCGCACTGTGTTGAATATCGTGCCTGATCTGTCGCGCGGAAGCAGTATTTCCAGGTCCTGTTCAGTGGGCTCATAGTCGACAGAAGTCACAATCTGCATGTCGTTTATGGCCGAGCGCAAATCAGAGCTGCTTCTTTTTGCGATTTCAATAAGCAGAGACCTGCTTATTTTCTTGCCTTCCTGCGCCGCAATTCTTTCGAGGTGGTTTGCGACAGTGGCATAATGCACTTTCCTGAATTTCAGCACTTGTGCAGCTTTCTTGACCGGAGTGAGCTTCTGGTTGTACTCGTCAGACGCTGTCATAATAATCGGGCATTTGGCTGATTTTATCACTCTCACAATCGCGGACGCTCCGCCCGAATCAGCCTTGTACAGTCCGTCGATTTCGTCAAAAAGAATCATTCTTGTTTTTCCCGAGAAGCTTCTGGAAACAGAGGACGCGCCTGCAATCCTGTCTATTGCTGCGGCGTTTCTCTCGTCGCTCGTGTTCAGCTCAAGAACCTCCCAGCCGAACTGCTTTGCTATAGCCAGGGCTGTCGACGTCTTGCCTATTCCGGTCGGCCCCTCCAGGAGCAGGGCCGGGCCGCCTTTTCCGCTCTCCCATTCTTCGGCCCACTTTCCTGCTTCCTCGGCGATCTTGCCGTTGCCGACAATCTCGTCAAGCTTAGAGGGGGCGTACTTGTCTGTCCACAGCTGCATGTTTATATTCGGCCTGTCCCAGAATAATAATCTAGTGGTTTTATGGT
>JAZDJV010000039.1:0-2284 GCA_043803585.1 Microcaldota archaeon
GTGCATTTCTTCTGAAAAAAATCAGAAACATTGTCGACAAGTGCCTTTTTTTCCTTGTCATCCATTCAAGCACTCTCTCAGATCAGTCCCAGCATTCCGAGCAGGGCGTAGAACGGCTCGAGAATCGCCGGAATGATGGAGAATCCCTCGTCAAAAGCCCCGAGCTTTGACTTCAGCGTCGGGTACACGCGTATCTTCGAGCTGAACTGGTCAATGTACGGACCTGAAGCTCTCCCGATGTTGAACTTCGCATTGTAAAGCCCCTCTTCGTTCGGAGTGACTTCCACCGTAATCTGCTTCTGCTCAAGCGGGCCTATTTCAAACTCCTGCATTGTTATCCACTTTGAGGCGATGCCGTCCATGTTCTTGATAAAAATGGTGTCAGGCGCGATTGAGCTGCTTTTTACAGTCATTGTGAATTCCTTGTCAGCTCCGGCGTCAGATTCAATGTATTCAGGAATCGTAAAATCAAAAACATCTTCTTTGATGAATATTTTTCCTGTGAACACTTCGGACACGATTGTGCCGATGTCGACGCCCTCCATTGTGACGTTGAAGTAATATTCTCCGCGCACATTTTCAGGCATTTTCGCAAGGAGCTCTATTTCGTTCCCACTCAGCGTTGACTCGCGGACAATATCTGTGGAGACAACGGCTTTTTCCCAGTAAATCAGGCCCTCTTCGCCCGTGTTTCTTGAGAATACAAAAACAATTGACTGGCCCGGCGCAGCTGTCCCAAAGTCGATAACCCCGTGGTAAATCAGCTTATTGTCAACCTGAAAATCGCCGTCGCTGAAAACCCTTTCAACAGGGCTTATCACAGTGATTGTCGCGAAGCCGGCCTGCGCAAGCAGGAGCAGGGCAAGCAGAGCTATTAGTTTATTCATGATAAAACACACACAATCAGCATATTTAATGGTTTCTTAGTTCTTTTGGTGCAGCTTTTTTCTGTAGCGCCGCTTGGAAAAAAGGTGCTCACAGGGTAATCAGCGCCCGGATTTCAAGAACGCCCTTGATATTCGACAGATTGTCGTCGACGAGCTTCTTCAGAGAGGGCATATCAGGGGCGATTGCCTCGACAATAAAATCATATTCGCCCATCACGGGAATAACTTCGATGATGTCTGACATTCTTTTTATTCTCGAGCGGGCGTTCTCTGACTCGGCAGGCAGGGTTTTGACAAGCAGGAAGGCGTAGATGGGCTTGCCGAGCTTCGCGTAGTCAACTGCAATCGAGAAGTTCCTGATTATCTTGTTTCCGACGAGTTTGTCAATCCTCTTTCTCACCGCGACGTCGGAAAGCTTGAGCTTTTTCGCGAGCTCGGTGTACGAAATTCTGGCGTCCTGCTGGAGCTCCTCAATTATCTTCGAGTCAATGCTGTCGAGATTCTCGTCCATATTAATAAATAACAGGCGCATGTTAAATAAAAAGCAGCTTTTTCCGGGGATGCTGCATGAGTGAATGATTATGCGCGTGTCTGCCAATTTTGTCATAAAAAAATGCGAGGAAGCCGGCGTCAGCTTCTGGACCGCTTCTGAAACTGCCGTGAAGATGCGCGATTTTGAGTTTGCAGGCGAAAGGGAGCTTGTGAAAGAAATCGGCGAGACCCTTAGAGGAATAAACGTGCCTGAGGCTGAGCAGTTTGATTCTTATCATTCAATAGAAGTGAGAACTTCCAAAAATGTGCTTGAAGGATTCGACAAAAATAGGATTGCTGATTCTCTTGTCAAGGAAACGGGCATTCCGAAAACAATTGCCCAGGACATTGCAAGGGAGGTCGAGCTTGATATCAGAAGGCTCCAGCTGAAAAACATTTCAGCGGCGCTTATCAGAGAGATGGCCAGCACAGCGCTCCTGCAGAAAAGGCTGGCTGACGCCAAATTAAAATATACTCGAGTGGGCCTGCCTGTCTACGATATTCGGGGAATCATCAAGAGACAGAACATTGCCAGTCCGGAAGAACTTGACCTGTTTCTGGGGAAAAAAATGCTCGAAGAATACACGCTTATGAGGGTGCTTCCCGAAGACGTGAGCACGGCTTATCTTGACTCCGACATATTCATCCACGACATCGAGCATTTCAGCAGCTGCCCGACAGCATACAGTGCTGATTTCAGAACCGTACTGAAGCAGGGCTTTGAAATACCCGGATTTGTAAAAACTGGACCGGCCAAAAAGGCAGACGTTGCCGCGAGCCACGCAGTCAGGCTGCTGAAAGCCGGAAAAAGATTCAGCGGACGTGGGACTGGTATTGACTCGTTCAACTTTTTGATGGCGCCGTAT
>JAZDJV010000040.1:0-2039 GCA_043803585.1 Microcaldota archaeon
CTGCAAGAGCCGAGTCCATGTTCAGGACTTCAATTTCAAACCTCTGCTTCTGGGAGTTCAGGACCTGCGCCTGCCTCTCAAAATTCTGCAGCTGCATTATGTCTTTCTGCAGCCCTTCCGAGATTTTTTCTTCTGCCATGAGTTTCACTCCTTTTTATTGATTATTTCATGATTATCGTCAGCAATTTTTTTCCGTCTTTTTCAAACGCCATCTTTTTTTCATCAGCCTTGAGAGCGATTTCAGCCTCGGGCTCAGACTCTGCGATGAACAGCTCTTCGAGCTTCAGGCCCGAGCTGTCCTCGATCTTCAGCTCTCCGGCCTTTGTTTTTTTGTCGGCGGCTTCGGCCGACTTTATGCTTACCTCGGCCTTGTTCCAGTCCCAGCAGTCTTTTGAGATGTCTGCAAATGATATTTTCGCCGGGTTTCCGTGGCTCTCCCCGACAATCGCGATTCTTTCATATCCGAGCTGCGACGCGGTTTCGGCAAGCGAATCAACCGCGGCTTTTCCGCGCGCAATGTATCTTGATCCGGGAATGAGATTTGCAAGCGTTCTCGCAATGATTCTCGTCATGTGCTTCGGCTTTCTTGAAGTGGTGAAAATAAGCAATTTCCCGCTTCCCTCTAATCGGTTTTAACCCTGCGCACGATGGGTGGCTTTTCCTTCACAAGTATTTTGTAGCTGCACTGCGGGCACTTCACGACGCTGATGTCGTCAATTTTTTTTCCGCAGCTGAAACATTTCCATGCCATATTACTCTTCCTCTTCTCCTGCCTCAGGAGCTTCCTCTTCAGCGCTTTCAGCCTCTTCCTTTTCTATTTCCTGCTCTTCTTCCTCTTCTTCGTCCTCTTCTTCAAGCTGCTCTGCAGTCTTCTCTTTTTTCTCTTTCTTGGGCTCCTCACGCTGCTCATATTTTTGCGGCTCTTCCGGAGCTTCCGGAACGCCTATCACTTTTTCAATATCTTCAAAGGCCAGCTTCTCACCTTTTTTCACTATTCTCTCGGCGACCTTTCCTGTAGGCGTTGTAGGCGAATAAGCCCCGCCTGCTATCACTGCCGAGCACTTGGTGCATTCCCATTTTGCATTCCCCCTTCTTTTGAGGGAGCTTCTGCCGCACTGCGGGCAGGGCTGCTTTGTTTTCTGCACCTTTTCAATGTCCCTTACTATGTTCTTCAGGGGCGTGCTGTATCTTGCTTCGAATCTGCTTGCTGATTTTAATTTTGTCATATTCTTCACCCTAAATTAAAAGTTTGAGTATTACAGCTTTCTGCGACTGATTTTAATTTTGTCATATTTTGTTTCACCTTTTTACAGCATATTTCTTAATTCTTTCCCTTTAAATACGGCTGTCTCAAACATTTTGTCGATTTCTTCCTTTGTGAACGCCCCTATGCCTGATTTCTGGGCCGCGCACAGGTCTCCGTCGTCGTTTGTTGTCATCGTCATCTCAGCGTCCGACGCCTTTTCCTCGGCAGTTGACGGATCAACCAGAATCTGGCTGCCTATTTTCACAAAAGTGCACGAAACAGGCTTTACTGCAAGCGGCAGCGGGCCTGTTCTTTCATCCCTTGTCATCTGCTCGTTCTCGTACTTGGGCATCTGGGTGCCGTAAAGCGCGCGGGTGACTGCCAGCGTGCCTGCATCAACCAGATTTCCGTCATAGTCGAGCACGTGCAGGTCAATCATCACTGACCACACTTTTTTGCCAGGCTCAATGCACAGCTTTTTGAAGTCGATTATCTTCGACTCCCTGATTCCTCTGTCAACCACTCTGGCAAACTCTATGCTGTTTTCATCTGGCCTGCCGGGCTGAAACTCGGCGAACGAAAGGGGCACCAGCTCGGCGCTTGTCATCAGCGTGCCTTCGTCAGGCCGGTCCGGATACGGCTCGACCACTTCAAGCTTAACCCCGACAAGGACCTGCGTGTTGCCTAGCTTCACAAGGCAGCGGCCTTCCGCGTTCTCGATGAAATTGTCAGTTATCTCGATTTTTCTGAATTCGTCAAAAGCCCTTTTGTCAAGCCTGTGCCCGCTTTTGAC
>JAZDJV010000041.1:0-6064 GCA_043803585.1 Microcaldota archaeon
ATTCGTCAAAAGCCCTTTTGTCAAGCCTGTGCCCGCTTTTGACCAGCTCTCTGATTCCTTCTTTCTTGACTTCCCAAATTATGTTTTCTTCCATCTGTAAACACCTCATTCTCCTGTCTGATGATCGTCGCCGGCTTCTGCCTCTTCATAAACCTCTTCAGCGACGCTTTTGTACCTGTCCTTCAGGGCCTTTCTCTGCAGCTCGTAAACTTCGATGCATCCGCCGACTGCCATTTCAAAAGCCTTGTCAAACTCGTCTTTTGAAAGGTTGCCGTCCATCTGCAGGAGCACGACTTCTTTTGTCGACGGCACGTAGCCGATTGGCAGGTCTGCCTGCCCGAAATTGTCCTCTGCTTTTTCGAGGTCAAGCACGATGGTGTCGTTTATTTTGCCTGCTGCGCAGCAAGCCACAAGGTCCTTCATCGGTATGCCTGCGTCTGCAACAGCCACTGAAGCAGCTGTCAGTGCGGCGCATCTTGTGCCCGCCCCCGCCTGAAGCACTTCGACGAACACGTCAATCTCGGTTTTCGGGAAATATTCCAGCATCATCACTCTTTCAAGCGCCTCTCTTGAGACTTTTGAAATCTCTGTCGAGCGCCTGTCAGGGCCCGGCCTCTTCCTGTCCTCAGTCGAGAACGGAGCCATGTTGTATCTGTAAAACAGCTTCGCCTTCAGGGGGTCCTGCGTGTGCTTTGGAAAGCACTCTCTCGGCCCGAAAACGCCTGCGAGCACGATGTTTTTGCCCCATTTCAGGAGGCAGGAACCGTCAGCATTCTTAAGAACGCCGACTTCAATGCTTATTTCTCTGAGCTGGTTTGCCGCCCTTCCGTCCAGCCTTTTTCCATTTTTTATCAGTTCAATGTCTGAATTTCCGCCCATTTTTTCATCTCCAATTTAATTGTAAGCTTAAGTTTTCTGCGCTTGTGCGGGAGCAACTGTCTGCTCCTGCTCGAGCATGTGCGTGATTTTTTCGGTGAGGCCTGAAGTGTGCGCGTTGCATTCTATTTCGAGGACAGCCTTTTTGGCAAGGAGCGAATTCCCGCCCTTTATCCACACTCTGCCGTTTTTTCCGATGAAGATCATGCATCCTGTTTTGTCTTTTATCAGGTTGAGCATCGAATTTCTTTTTCCGATGACCCTTGGGATTCTTGACGGCGAAATCTCGATAAGCTCCCCGTCAAACAGTTTTTTGTCGTCCATAAGTCCGACATTCTTCACTTCGTCAACCCTCATTATTTTTGCCATGATTATATCCTTGTAATTGTACTCCCTTCTTGTGACCACAAAGCCGTCGTAAGGCGAGTTCAAATCAACAATCACGCCCCCGTGCTTCACAGAGGTCACTATTCCGATTACGACGTCATCTATTTCCGGAAGGTATTTCGTTTTGAGCGGCACGATTTTTGAGGAGTCACCCTTTTTATAAAGCATCCCGTAAACCATCGCTCTCTTCTCGGCGTTTCCGTAAGTGTAGCCGTAAATTTTTTCATTCACAATTTCGCCCGGCACAACTATCTGTTTTTCAACTATCATACTATGCTCAACTCCGTTCTTTTTTCTTAGTCCGAGAAATCACGTGTCCAGATGCTCTACAACTTTCACGTCCACGTCGCCGTGGGTGACTTTGTTCAGCTTGTCCAAGAATTCGCCCTGCAGCCCTGCCGAGATTTCAACAACGCAGGTGTACGAGCCGTCTGACTGCCAGTTTTCGCTCATCATCTTGTATGAACGGACAAAACCGCAGACCTGGCCGCCGTACCTTGCGGACGTTCTCACAGCCACCCTGACTATTTCGAGCCTTATCGGCAGAATCGGCTTCAGCTTCTTCACAATGTCGTCAATCTGGGCGTCTGCCGGCCTCATGGCGTCAATGTGCACCTTAGCCTCTTCAATAGCCTTCTCTATCCTCACCTGAGGATGCGGGATGTGAGTTCTCGGGTCAACCGCGCTCTTGCATATCATCGCGACAATCTGCTTCTTCTTGTTTTCAAGCATTTTTTTCTTCTGCTCTGTTGTGAGCTGGATTTCCCCCTTAAGTAGAATTTGTTTTGCAACTTCGTCAAAATTGTTTGTTCCGAAAACCTTGTTCACGCTGGACTCCGGCGCTTTTTCGCCCTTTCTCGAGTCTGCAAAAACAGTTTTCGCGACTACGACGTCGTCAAGAGACACTTTTGTGTTCGACTTGAAGTCCCTTGCTTTGTCGGGGTCGACGAGTATTTCAAAAACCATTTCATCGCGCTTATACTTGGCGATGACCGCATTGTCAAGCGAAATCATAAATCAGCTTACTCCTTTTCTTTTCCTGTTTTTGGCGAGGGCCCGACCTGCTTGATGTATTTGTCAAGCTTTTGGGGGTCCATTTTTGTGCATTTTTTGTCTTTCTCATCAATGTAATAAACATCAATAGTCTCTTTCGCGATTTTCTTGTCGCCCACTTTTGTGAGCGCTTTGAGCGCGAATTTTATAGCGTCATCGAAACTCAGGTCGGATTTGTACTCCTTTTCAAAGAACGCGAGCACTTCTTTCTTTCCCGAACCTATCGCGGCCGCGTAATGCTCGTTGAAGGCGCCGGATGGGTCTGTCTCGAACAGATGCTTTCCTGTTTCGTCAATTCCGGTAATCAGAAGGGCTGTGCCGAACGGCCTCGCGCCCCCGAACTGGGTGTACGCCTGCTTCAGGTCGCATATGTTTCTTGTGAGTATCTCGATGTCAACCGGCTTCCCATAAATCATTCTCTCTTCCTGGGCGTTGATTCTTGCGTGGTCAATCAGCCTTCTGGCGTCGGCAACAAGCCCGGATGAGGCTGCCACGACGTGGTCATCAATCTTGAATATCTTTTCAAGGGACTCGCCCTTTAGAAGCGGGCTGATTATGTTTTTGTCAACTGCGAGCACAACCCCCGTGCCGTAGATGAGCCCGAGGGCTGTTGTGCCCTGTTTTACAGCCTCTCTTGCGTATTCAACCTGGAACAAGCGTCCGTCAGGGCTGAAAACTGTAATAGCCCGGTCATAAGCTGCCGGTGAAGCAGAATACATAACTCAATCTCCTCCTAAACTCATAGCTGAATCTTATACTTAATGCGTAGCTACACTCCATATCTTTATTTAAGGCTTTTGGGCAATGTGGGGCCCGTCAAGAAAGAAGTTTAGCTTGAATTTGCCTTTTTTATCGTTCCTGTGACGTTTAAAGTATGAAATCTAGCCTTTTTATTATTAACCCTGTCAATCAGGCACATTACGGCCTGAACCCTGTCAATTGACTCGTGATTGCACCTGACAACAGCCTCCTGCTCCCTTTCGTCAGCTGAAATCACCCAGAAGCCGGTCTCAACCACGCCGAGAATGCCCAGCCACTCGAATGCGGCTGTTTTGAGCGCCCTTTCAATTTCCTCTTTCGTAAACTTGACAGTCAATGATTCTGCCTCTGCTTTAAGCACAATGTATCTTCTTTTTTCGCGCATTGTGGGCGGGTATGGTTTCATGTTTATTTCGTCTCCCTTCCAATTATTTTTCCAGTGCCTTGCTCACGGCCCATTTTGACTGCAGTTTTGTCATTCCGAGCAGGGTGCCGAACGCAATAAGGTCGTTCGGATACCTCAGTTCGACAGGCTCGTCTGCGTTTGAAACAACGGCAATATTGCACTTCAATTTCTGGCAGATTGCCACTGCTGACTGCATGTTTTTGATGAGCCTGGCCTTTGCGGCGCCTCTCGCAGCAAGCACTGAATTGAGCGAAAAAACCACGGCGATTTTGCTGTCAAAGGCAAGCTGGGCGACCGCGGTGTCAAACTCGAGCCTCTCCTCGGTCGCGGGGTCAAGCAGAACATCTATGCTCGAGCGCACGGCCTTTCTGTTCTGCTCAAGGCCGCCGCCACGCCTGATTTTCAGCTGCTTCGGCGTGAAGCACTGCGCAAAGCCCATGTTCTGCCCGACGACAGCGCATTTTTCGTTCTGCACTATGTCATAAAAACCCAATTAATCTCCTCAGTGCTTTTTGTCAGTGTGCCTTTTGCCTGCGCTTGTCAGCGCCCTGAACGCCCTGCTGTTTTCTGAGCATATCCAGTTAATCTTTTTGTCATTTTTTATCGCCGGATGCGCTGGATCGACAAGGATGACTTCGAACCATTTCTGCTTTCCGTCTTCGCCCACCCAGTAAGAGTTCAGGACTTCCATGTTCATGTATTTCCTCGCCACTCTTCCTTCTGCAATGGACTGGATTGAAACCCTTCTTTTTATCTTGTGAATGCCCATTCTTGAAGGCCTTCTTCCGGAGTTGAGCCTTGTTTTTGTTCCGCTCCCCCTCCTGACCTTGATTCTGACAATTATAAAACCCTGCTTTGCTTTGTAGCCTAGAATTCTCGCTCTTACAGGATTGGACGGCCTCTCCGCCCTGACTGTCACGGGCTGTTTTCTCCACACAATAAGCTTGTGCTTGTAATACTTGTTCATTTCCTTGTTTTTCCCCGAGTATTCCTCGCGGTATGTTTTCTCAATAAGATTAGTCGCTGTGGTCATCTAAATACCCTCCAAAATCTTCCAGTTATTCTCGCCTTTGCGGCGAACATCTAACTGCCTGCATTTATTCTTACTGAGAGCCTTTTTATAGGTTGCGATTGATAAATTTTGCATGGCGTTTTTCAAAATGACGGGCATTTTCAAGAAAAAGAAGGCCGCGGAACAGAAGGCGAAAGAAACAAAAAAAGAGGGAGCGGCATCAAAAGTCAAGTCAGATCCGGGCAAAGCCGATCGAAAATTTAATGGAGTAAAGTACAGTTATGACAAAAGAACGAAAGTGGGTTTTATCAATCTCCTTGCCACAAAAACATGCATAAACACTGCGACGCCTGAGCAGTTCGGAGAATTCAAAAAATTCTTCCTTGAGCACGCGCATCCGGAGCAGAAGCCGACGATTGAGCGCTGGCTGCAGGAAAGAGAAATGCAGTTCAGGAAAAAGCTTTAAAAAGGGACAGATGAATAACTATTACGCTACTTCTTTGAAGTATCATTGACTAGTTGGTGAAATAAATGGGAATAAGGCCGGGAAGAACGATCACAACTCCGCGCAGGGCGTGGACGAGAACTGCGAAGACAAAAGTCACAAGGGCGTACATAACGGGAGTGCCTGACTCGAAAATGCGCAGATTCACCATGGGCGCTGCGAAGATTGAAAACTGCGACATAGAAGCCACGCTGTTCGCCGGGCTGACCTGCCAGATGAGGGACAATGCAATGGAAGCCGCCAGAGTCATGGCAAACAAGGTTTTTGAAAAGAAGATGCTTCTCGAGAATTACTTTTTCAGGGTGAGGGTCTATCCGCACCAGTGCCTGAGAATGAACCAAATGGCGTCGGGCGCAGGGGCTGACAGAATTTCGTCAGGAATGAGGCTCTCGTTCGGAACTCCGTGCGGAAGGGCGGTCGCGGTGAAGAAAGGCCAGGCGCTCATGACAGTATGGTCAACAAAGCAGTACGAAGCTGACATGAAAGAGGGCCTAAAGCGCGCGGCAAGAAAGCTGCCGAGCGGATGCACGATTAAGATAAAGAAGCTGAAATAAAAATTAGCTAGCGACGCTCTTTCTCTTCTATTTTTTTGATGCTCTCTAAATGTCTCTGCGCCTGCCATTGGTTGATTTTGCCGGATTTAACCAGCTCTTCTATGTGCTTTTTAAGGTTGTACCCAGGCGGCATTTTTTCCCTTGCAAGCTGCATTAAAAATCTGGTGTCAACTCCCCCCGCTCTCCCCTCATTTTTGAGCATCTTTGAGATATATTCGGGGTCACCGAACGCCCTATTTTCATTTATGTGCCTGTTTATGACTTCTGTCCTTTTGCGGGGATCAATTAATTGGGGAAGTTCGCTTGGATTGACCGCCAACCTCTGCGACTTGGGGCCCATGTCCAGCTCCTTGAGGTCATCGATACTAAGGCTGACGATTTTTCCGTCGCTTTTCACCGGCGTGTAAACAACTTGGCCGCGGTTGTCCTCTATTAGCACGGCTTTTTTGCCGTAAACAGTGACCGTAACATCATCAATGAATCCGGTACGGCTGTTTTTCACTGTTGTTTTA
>JAZDJV010000042.1:0-8039 GCA_043803585.1 Microcaldota archaeon
TATAAGATTATTGCATTAAAATGTAATATATAATATATAAATATAAAATTATTGCATTATTACTAACTATCAGCGTGTAACAATTTTATAATTTGTTTTTAGTATTGTTTTATACGAAATAAGATTAAAGCATAGCGATTGCAACAATTTTATATTTTATCAAATTCATTGCACTAAGCTATGCAGCAATCAAAACAAAATTGATTTACTCTTCTGCTTCATGCCCGTGATGTTTTCCAACAAGAACAATGTCTTTTATTGATTCTACTCTGTCAAAAAGAACGCTGTTTTTCTGGAGAATGTCCTTTGCGTCAGTTCCGGCAATGTCTCTGATCGGAACAGTCGTAATCCTGACAACTTCGCCCTTGTCCATATTCAGAATTATATCATTGACCTTTCCGATGTAGCCAGCGCCCTCGCTGTACATGTCCATCCCGTACATCTTTGATAGTTTTACCACCATTACGTCACCTCAAATCCTGAATTCACTACTCAAAATGTATTTATATTGCTTTTGGTATAACATACACTATGCCAAGAAAAGGTCAGGTAAGCAGAGTGGTCACGGAGCGCGAAGCAAGGGTTGTTTATGTTCCTGATTATCTAAGAGAATCTGAAGCCATGGACAAGCTAGGCGAAGCCAAGAATCTTGACAGATCGGAAATGAAAAAAATAAGGGTGCTGCTTGCTGTTATTTTGCAGGAAAAAACCGGAAGAGAAGCCGGCATATACAGCAAACCCAATGTTGTCCGCGTTCTGTTTGTTCTAAAAGAGAGGGGACTTGTTGACAAAGCAAGGAAAATGGGCCTGTTAAAATCAATTTCTCCTCATTCTGAAACATGGCTGAGACAAATCAATCAAGGGATAATCCAGCAAAAACCGCCTTCTGAACCTGAAGAAATAGGAGGCAGGGGCAACGTAAAAATGACGAAACTTCCGCGCCGGATACAAGGCCATGACCCGCTCCTTACAAGAGGAATTCCACCTGAAAAACAGAAAGAAAATATGGACAGGCAGAGAAGGAAATACGCACCCCTTATCCGATGAAATTCAGCATCCATTTCTTATCAGTCAAGTGACATAATCTTCCTTGCCTGCGAGCTCAGCGAGTAAATATACCCCCTTCCATTCGGATTCTTCATTTCTTCCACAAGCGGGTAAAGGTCCTTTATTTTCAGCTTTGACTCGGGCTCATTATACTTCCCCTGCAGGCGTTTTATCATGTGCCTGATTGTGTCATATTTGTCGTCAATTCCGTCCGCTATTTCAGGGGCGGTCTTCGGCTCTGCCGAGTAAAGATGCTCGACAATTCTACGCTGAAGGGGCGATAGCTCCCTCAGGAACAGTTTCTTCTCGATGTTGTACGCGCTTCCAGCAAATCTGGGCTTCGGCGCGCTTCCTTCCATCAGTATTTCATATGTACCCGGATTTTCCTCAGCCTCGAGCAGCCTGTCATGCTCGCTGCTTTTCCTCATCTTTTTCTCGACAGATTCGAAGAAATCAGCAGCGATCATGGGCGTTTTCATCTGATATTTTAGATTTTGTTTTCCGATTTCTTCTGCTTTTGTTTTAGGCGCGCTGGTTTCAAATCTCGCCCTGGCCATGTTTTCAAGCCCGGCTGCTCTCCTTCTTTCTGGCTGAATTAAGGGCAGATCAGAAGAAGTTTCCTCTTTCTCATAGCTCATTTCAGGAACAGCAGCCTCTCTTGCAACCAAATCAAAAGTCTTGTCAATTGTTTTATCATCAATTTCGTGGATTCCGCCCTCAATCGCGTAATCAACGTACTTTGAGCAGTTTTCAAGCACATCGCGGGGTATATATCGTGACTTTTTGGCTATCTTCTGGATAGCCTCTGCTGTAAAGAGATAGTTGCCTGATTTTGCGAGCGTTTCAACCCTTCTCTTCACCAGCTCTGCGGTTTCTTTCTCATTTAACGGCCTCAAACCGTATGAGAGCTCAAGCCTGTCAAGAAGGTACTGCGGAAGGCCCCTTTCCTTGCTCATGAGCTCAGGCTTTCCAGCGAAAATGATACTGAATTTGTTTCCGCTTTCTGACAGCGAGCGGATGTATGAAAATGTTTTCTCATCAATCGAATGAGCCTCGTCAAAGATGAGAATTGTATGCTTTTCCACCTTGCTGTTGAGCGCTTTGTAATCATAATCATTTATTTTTCCTATCCCAATTTTTCTCAAAATTTGTCCGCTGCATAGCGGTTTTATTTTCTCGGCAATATACGCCCTGTCAGGTACGTCTTCAAAGAAAATAACATTGCTCCTCTTCTTCAGCTCAGAAGCCAGCTTCTTGAGAGTGGCTGTTTTTCCGTATCCGTACTGGCCGTAAATTGCCGCGTAATTCTTTCTGTTGACTGCAAACTTGTAAGCTTGTGAAAGCAGGTCTTCAAAACCGACAAACAGCGACGCATCTGTGACGTGAGTAAAAGGATTCAGAACTTCCCATTGCTGCCCCTGCTGCCATTTTTCAGCTCTGTCAGCCACGCTTTCAAATGTTTTATTTGATGAAATTGCGTCGTTTGCTATTTCGTTTTCTTCAGCGTTATTAGAATTTTCCATGCGTCTTACCCCCATAATTTAGCGCGCAATACCCGTGATTACCCGCTATCACTCGTTAAAACTCGGTTCAAGTTTATAAATCTTTTGGATACCCGAAACGATACCCGCTTCTAGTTAGGACAAACGAGTGCTGCAGAGTAACCGGATGATTTCACGCTCAAATCCGCTGACCAACGGGATTTGGCCGGGTAATCCTCAGAGTATTTTTACACGAAGTATCCCCCCTCCTGGCGAGTATTTCCGCGTAAAAGACGGTAATAACACTCGGTTCGGCATTCCGAGAACGGGTAATACTCTGTTTGGCAAAAGAAGCGTGTAAAAGATTTTGTCTGAAAAATCAATCGCGCCATTGCGCTCAAACTTTTGCCTGATGGCAAAATAAAAATGCATTGCTGCATAGCGATTTTTCTGATACCCGCCATTATCCGGTTTGTCAAAAAAAAAGAATTGCAAAAATTATATAACAATTTCAAATCAACTCAACCTCACAACACTCACGTTTTCCAAGCCCTCTGTTTCGCCAGATTTTTTGTTCCATTTTTTTGATTTTTTCTATTTTTGCGCTTCGTGCAAAATCAATGCAACACTCACTTTTTCTAGAACCTGCAGATTTTATGATTTTTCTCACTTTTCAGATCTGTCAGGCCAACACTGAGCCCACACTTTTTTCAAAAAACGGCATTTTTTCATTTTTCACTCATTTTTTCTTCATCCAGCTGTTTTTCACATTTTCATCAAAAACAACCTATTCCCACACTTTTCAAAAGGTCGCTGTTTCCAGCTTCCAGCCCACCCCTCTGCCACCCCTCTCGCTTCACGCTTGATTGCAACAATTTTTCATTTGTGCAACTATTTGCAATAATTTTGTAGCAAAGCACACACTAAAATAGATGTGTGGTATATTGTACGTCTTATATATTCTTGTTTATACTAATCAGATTGCCACAAAATTGTTGCACAGAAGTATAAACTGAGATATATAGGACAAAGTAGCAAGGTTTAAATACGTGACGCTCGTTGTATAAACAAAACTTAATAGGTGACCCTATGATTACCCCTATATTCTTCAAGGAAAAGCCCCTAAAAGCCCTAGTATCTTTGTCGCAAAAGGACAGAGTCTGGTATCCTTCGATGATAGCCAAAGAAATCGACTGCACCTACCCCCATATTTCAAACATAATGACAGTGTTTGAAAGCGAGGGTCTGATTGAAACAGAAGAGCAGGGAAGGATAAAAATCGTGAAGCTGACTTCAAAAGGCGAAGATCTGGCTCAGGACTTTGAAACAGTGCTCAGAAGAATCAACAAGCAAGAGAAGCAGAAAAAGTGAGGGTTCCAGATGGTTAATGTCCGGAAGGCCGCTGTTACAGATGTGGATGGAATCTACGAGATTTACAATAACGACGGCGAGAAGCATCACAAGAACATAACCATGTATCCTGTGATGGAATGGATTATAGGCGGAAAAGTCACGCTTCTGATTGCAGACGAAAGCGAGAACCTGAGGGCTGAAAGGCTCGGGTTCATGGTTATAAGGCCGAAGGGAAATGAGGCTTCAATAGACCTGTTCTGCGTGAAGAAAAAGACCGACACCGGCGCAGTAAGGCAGGCGCTTCTTGAGGCTGCTGAAAAAGAGTGCCGGGACAGGCGGCTCACAGTGTATGTTTCCAAAATGAGCACGACTAAGCTCGATTTCTTCAAAAGAAACGATTTCAGGGTTTTTGACGAAAGCAAGAACATGTTCGGAAAGGGCAAGCACGCCGTGCTGATGCACAAGTCAATCGAAAGCCTTGAAGACAAAGTCAACGCAGGCAGGGCCTCAAATGATGAAGTGCTTGAAGAGAACCTCAAGAGGCTTGAAAATCTCGTCAGGATAAAAATGAGTACGGATTCAGAGAGAGACGAACTAGATATTTAGTTTCAGCGTGTTTTCGTCAAAATCAAACTTGTTCTCGTTTATGATGTTTCTCCACGATTCGCCCAGCCTGCGCACAGCGCTGCTGAACTCCTTATTCAGAAAATAGCGCATTTCCCTGCGCTCAATCAGGCCCAGTGAGCGTAGGCGCACAAACACCTTCTGCATTGTGGCCCTTGAAATCGATTTCTCGTCGCATAATTTCGCAAGCTCATAGCCGTCAAGCCCTTCGCTCCTTCTGCCTGCTTCAGATATGAGCCAGGCAGCAGCTGCCCTGTATTTCTGCTGTCCGGGATAGACGATTCTGAGCATTTCCTCGAGCTTCATTCCTGTGCCCACTTTTTGGTGATGGAAGTCCATTACCGTTTTCCCCTCAACCTTTTTATTAGCTGCTTCTTGCCTCTAGCCAGATTTGTAGGCTTTATTGCCCCTGCTTGCGTGAAATCCCAGACTCGGACGTTTTTTATATTTTTTTTTGTTAAGGGCAGTTTTTTAAGCGTTAATATCCTCTTGATTTCCTCTTTAAAATATACATTTCTCCTTGTTTTTTTCCATCCCAGCGCTATCATATCGTTAGTTATTATATTGGGGGTTTTGGTTCCCATCTCTCTGACCATTTTCCTATAAGTTTCTCCCCTTTCGAAATATTTACTTTGCAGTTCAAACGCATAGTCTCTGACAGCTTTCAGAGCAGGGTCTTTTTCCATCTGCTCCATCTTTCTTAATTCATCTACTGTGAGCTCTGTCCTTCCTTTTTTTCCTATTTTCTGTAGCACAGGAAGATAGCCGTGTATTTCAATTTGCTCCCAATTTATGCGCTCAGGTCTTTTCACCATTTCTTTCACCGTGAAAATAACGCAGCCTTGAATTTATTCACTGCTTCCTCAACTTCAGACAGTTTTCCGGTTCCATTCGGATTTTTGATTGTCTCGCAGCACGTGTCCAGGATTTTCTCCGCCTGCCTTATGTTTATCTCCTTATCAAGAATCTTGATAGTGGTGACGCCCTTTCCAGCAGCTGATTTCAGTTGTTCCTTGACGCCTTCGGCTTTTGTCAGAAGCACCCTTCTTTTCAGGCTAGTGCTCATCGTCTCTCTTCTGATTTTTCTTACATCTATCGGGACTTTGCTCATTCTTCTTTCACCAGCTTTATCGGCCCGGCGCCATCATATCCGCATTTTTTGCACTTGAAGCCGTAGGCCGAGATTCCGAACAGGTTTGAAACCTGCTTGTCAGGCTTGTATGGCTCGAAGCACTTCGGGCATGCGAGCATTGAGATTTCTTTTTTCTTTCTTCCGAACATTTTGCCACCGATTTACTTTTGAGTAAATCCGCCCGCTTACAGCAGGCGGTTGGATTTACTATTCAGTATAAGTATATAAAGCCTGCGCGCCCGGAGGGGCTTTCGCATCAAAACGCATTCAAAGAAACAGCGTTTGAGAGCGCTCCGCTTTCAGGCCCGCATGGATTTACTTTTGAGTAAATCCTACCACACTACAGATGAAACGATTCTCCATCTGCAGCCATGCAATTACCTCTATATCCTCTTTTTGGAAGTGGCAACGAAATCTAACACTTCAAATCCCTTGATTTCTGATAGTCTGATCATCGGGTCAACAGGATTTCTTATAACTGACTTATCCTGTCTCCCTCCTTTTGGGACAGGGGTGAATATGCCGATAAGCGTATTTTTTCGGAGAAAGTGCGTTTTAGGCGTTATTCCTTTCTGCGCCAGTTCATTTGCAGACACGAGCTGAATCCCGCGCCCCAAGTCAACAATTATTTTGTCTTCCCTTGTCGCTTTTTCAGCAAGCGCTTCCATTTTTTCCCTGAATTCCCCCTCTTCTCTCTGGTCCTTCTCCTGCGCGCCACGTAATTTTTCTTGTCTTGCCTTCATCATCTGATATCTTTTGCTTTTTGGATTATTCGGCACTTGGCCTTTGTGTTTTGACATATATGAACCCTCCAATAGGTTTATTTCTTGTTTATCTTCATAACCCGCTGTTCAGATGTGGAATATCAATGCCCCGTATTTGTCCGAAGTTTTGTCGGGCTTGAAGCCGTGCTTCTTGAACATTTTCTCGGCGTCAGGCCTGATGTCATTGACTTTGATTGTTCTGAACCCCTTTTTTTTCAACCAGTTCAGCGTTTCATTAAGGGTCTGATCGCCAATTCCTTTTCTCTGAAGCTCTACAGGCGGATATCCTGAGCCGACCAGATTTTTGAACGGATAAACGTCAGTGATATGAGCCTCCCGTTTTTCAGGATTTATTTTGAGCATCACTTCGCCGATTCTTACCTGCTGAAATCCGTGCTCAGCAAGCTTTTTTGCGTTTGCTTCGACATAAAAAGGCACTCTTGTAGGAAGCATGACCCGTTCCTTTCCAGGGTCGATTTTTCCCCACACATATTTTTTTCCTTCCCCCTCTTTTGCTCTCAGAAGAATGCCTTCAGCCGCTTTGCTGGCAGGAGTCAGATTAACATGCCCTTTGAACGGGCTTTCAATTCTTCCGAATTCGCGGAGCTTCGCCCCTTTCTGCTCGGCTCTTCTCATTCTCCACGCTGGACTCATCTTGAAATCACTTCTCATCTTTTTTTAACTCCCTTTTTAACAGGAAGAAAAAGGTCCACAACTTCAAAACCCCTGTATTCTTTCAGGCCCAGCATGGAATCAATACTGACGCCCCCCGCTGTAATGCTTTGCTTCATGCTTCTAGGAACAGGAGTAAATGTGCCGGCAAACACATTTTTCTGAAGAATGTGGGTTTTCGGAGTTATTCCCCTCTGCGCCAGCTCTTCTGCCGACATCAGCTGCATTCCGCGGTTGCCGATGCTAACAATTATTTTATCCTCTTTTATAGCCCTCTCTCTGAGCGCATCCATTCTCGCCTTAAATCCTTCTGCTCTCGCGTCCTGTTTTTCAATCCCTTCAGCGAGCTTTTTTTCCTTCGCTTTCATCATTTGGTATCTCTTGCTTCTTGGATTAACAGGAGCGCCCCCTTTGTGTTTTGACATCTGTCCACCTCCAAATCATCTTGAAATCACTCTCAGCTCAGCGGTCGTGCGCAGCTCTTTTTCAACCTTATCATACCTGTCCTTATGCAGCTGCACCCGGACGTCAATCGGATAAACGCCTTCGCCTGCGCTTACTTTCAGATGAATAGGAATGGGCACGACTTTTTCGCTTTCAGGCTTCACAAATCCGATCCTTCTTCTCGCCTCTCTTTCAAGCCCGATGCGGTCGAAGCCGAGCGAAAACGGAATTTTCGCAATCACCGTGGCGATAACAGAGTCCTTGCTCTTGTTTTTCACCGTGACGTTTAGTATTGAAGGGTCGCGCTGGCCCGCCACCATTCTTATGGGGCTGAATGACTCTGAAACAGACACAAGCTCTTCCATTTCCATCGCAATATTAATGGGTTTCAAAGAATATAAAACTTCAAACAGGCCAGGAAAGTCCGGGTTCCGGGCCTATTCACTACGGCATTTTATATATTGTTGTTTAATGCATAGATAATACATTACATAATTAGCATTACCAATTATACAAATAACG
>JAZDJV010000043.1:0-6605 GCA_043803585.1 Microcaldota archaeon
GCCTGACGCGCGACATCGCGTTCAAGCACAGACTGATTCAGCCGTCATCAACCTACAACAGGTTCATGCATTCGCTCACAGGAAACGCAAAAATGTCAAAATCAGATCCCATGGGCATGATTACGCTCAACGATGACGAGAAAACCGCGCGCAAGAAAATCATGAGCGCAAAAACAGGCGGCAGAAAAACAGTTGAAGAGCAGAAGAAAGACGGCGGCGTGCCTGAAGACTGCATGGTCTACGAAATGTTCATGTTCCATTTGGAGCCTGATGACAAAAAACTTTCCGAAAGATACAGCGCCTGCAAGGGCGGAAAAATAATGTGCGGAGAGTGCAAGAAGCAGTGCGCCGACGCGCTCTACTCTTTCCTGAAAGAGCACCAGGAAAAGAAGAAAAAACTGCTGCCCAAGGCGAGAAAGCTGCTTGATCATGCAGATTAATAAGTTATAGATTTATTATAACTTTCTTATATATAAAGCATACATTTATATATACGATTTCTATAAATAAAACATGGAAAAACCAGAGAAAAAAGCCAGAAAATTCACCACAGTCGCAGTGTCAAAAGAAATGGTGAAGCACATTGACGAGATTGTGCGCAGTTCAGAGGGCATGTACAAGACAAAGGCCGAGTTCATAAACTCCGCGCTGCGCGAAAAAGTCGAGCGCGTGCGCGAAAACGCCCACCTGCACCAGCGCGCAAAAGAGCAGAAGCATGATCCAGCGACGATGTGATTGAGAGGATGTTATGAAAACTATTTATGTAGAAAAGAAAAGTCCAGCAGAAAAGCTGAACAAAAACGCTCCGGGGGCGCAGTTCAAGTATCTCAAAGATGCGAAAAGAACCGAAGGAAAGGTATTCATTTTGACTGACGCAGATCCGCATGGCTGGATGGAATTCAAAAAAGCCAAAAAGAAAAACAAAAAAGCTGTGTTTTTGGGCCTAAGGGGTGCGCATTTTGAAAAGTTTGAGAAAGTAACAATAAAATTAAGCGGATATGAAAAAAAGACTCTGAGAAAAATGCTGCGCGACCCGTTTTTCAAAGGCAGAAACTGGCAGAAGCAGATTAAATACCTGCTCAGTTACGGCAGAAAAATTGAGCTTGAGGGGTGGATGTACTCAGGATTATCTGCCAAAAGAAAGACGCTTCTGGCTGTTCGTTAAATAACCTCAACCGCGAAACCCTTCGCCTCAAGCAGGGGCTGGAGCCTCTCAGTAAGCTCTGATTTTGGCATAAGTATCTTTTCAGCCTGAGCTCTGCGGGCGGTGGTTTCAATGTTCTCAAGCCATGAGCCCCATTCAATACTGTCATCAATCATCCCTGTTTTTGAAAGAGTCGTGAGCCTGCTCCTGATTTTTTCGATGTAATCTTCGGCGGACTTTATCTGCGAGCCCATAAATCCGGCAGGCAGAGTGCTTGTTTTGTCCCTGTCAATTACGTAAAGAAGAAAAATGGACTCCGCGCTTTTCAGCCTGAGAATGAAGCTGTCGTCAGGCTCTTTCTCGGAAAGAAGGGGAACGACAACGACGCCCATTCAGACCGCCCTGAAATAGTCTCTTTTGGTTTCAAGCACAAGGCCCTGCTCTTTCAAAACTTCGAGCGCACACTTGCACAGCTCTTCTGGCTCTGAAACAGCGCGCGACAGGTCGCTGAGAGATTTTTCCTGCGAAAGCCCCGCGACAAGCTTGGGCTCAATCTGCATGAGCCTGTCTTTTACGATTATGTAATATTTTTTGTCAAAGGCCCTGAGCCCGAAAACAGCGTTCTCTGCTCCCGCTTTTTTTATCTGGTACACGATGTCTGAAACTTCCTCAGGCTCGGCAATGAGCCATCCGCGCGAAAGCAGGCCTGCCAAAATAGGGTCAACAACGCCGGATTTTGCAGCAACAGAGGGTGCAGAATCGTTTGAAAGGTAAGGGAAATATTTCCTGTCAATTCCGACAAAAGCTTTTCCTTCTTTAAGGTAGGTGAAAAGCGCGCCTTTCTTGAGCAAACTGGCCAGCCTGGCCCTCTCTTCGTCAGAAACCATTGAGTTGACTTTGTCAGATGTCCTGTCCTTGTGCAGGACGGCGTTCAGTTTTTTTAGAAGGGCGATGTCCAGCTCAGAAAGCTCGGGCTTGCCTGAGCTGATGTAAATGCGCGCGCCTTCTGCTGAAAAATCAATCTCGTCTCCGGCGTCTATACTGAGCTTTTTGACAATCTCGGGCGGAATCTTTGCATAAATTTCCCCCTTGAAGTCGTGGGTTTTAGTTTTCATTTTTTTATTCCTCTTTTTATTTTTTCCTGATTTTATTTTAGGTAATTAGCTCGTTTCGGCACCAGCATATTTTGGTTTTACTACAATTTAAACGCAATACTGCGGCAGTCCCCGATAAAACTGCGATACCTTTATATTGCATAATCCATAGATATAAATCAGGTGAAAAAACAGTGAAAACAACTATCCCGTTTCCGATAATGATTACCAAAGAAAAAAAATGGTTTGTCGCCTCATGCCCTCTCCTTGACATAGCAACGCAGGGTAAAACTGAGGAAGAGGTAAAGGAAAATATGCATGATTTGATTGGCGAGTATTTTAAAAATAATTAAACGGAGGAGCGCCGTATGAAATTTAGAGTAAAATTTGAGAAAGATGAGGACGGAATCTACACAGTCACTGTTCCTTCTCTGTCCGGGTGTATTTCCCAAGGCAAGACAAAAGAAGAAGCAGAGAAAAATATAAAAGAAGCAATCGAATTGCATTTGTCTTCTATGGCAAAAGAAGGAATCCCTTTAGTGAAACAGCGCAACATTGAAGAAGAATTAGTAGCAGTGAGCATATGAAGCAAAAACTGCCCGCTATTTCTGGGAAACAACTAATCAAAATGCTTGTGAAAAAAGTCGGCTATTCTGTACATGACCAAAAAGGAAGCCACGTTCACTTAAGGCATCCAGTAAAACAGGCGCTTACAATACCAAACCACCCGATTGTTTCAAAGGGCGTGCTTAATGAAATAATTAAGCAGCTGGAAATGAAGAGAGAAGAATTTCTAAACCTGCTGAAAAAGTAACAAGCAGCTGGGAAACCAAAGGAAGAACTCACGGTGTGATTCTGTCAAACTTACGACTGTTATTTATCTTGCAGGTATGCCCTTAATTATGTGTTTGGCACAATATAATACATGACTAATCCCCAGACCTGCATATCCTGCAAAGGAGTCAGAATGCTCTGCGGCAGGGCGCAGTGCCCCCTGTTGATGAAAATCAAAATCAGGGAAAAGCTGAAAACCACCCTTGTCAACGGCAGAGAGCTTCTCGGCGAGTCGCCGTCTGTTTTCATCGGCTACTACGGCTATCCTAAAGTGTTCATCGGGCCGCTGGCAGGCAAAGAGCTGGTGCTAAGCGACGAAACCAGCTCGTGGTTCGGCCTGCCAATTGAAAAAATTCTTGAGCACAGGCTCAATCTTTTTAGGGGCAAGCAGGCTGTTCCGATAAACAGCGCGAAAAATCCCGGAAGGGAGCTCGAGGCGATGCAGGAAATCGCGATGAGCGAAAAAAACGTAAGCACTGACGTCATTTTCAAAAAAGAGCCGCGCATAGAGGCGAACTTCTCGGACAGCGCGGCGCCGTACGGCCCGAGCGCCGACACTTCTCTTGTGAAGCTGGAGTCAAACCCGAAAATTCCGCGCGCAGTTGACGCTGTCGTCAATGACGAGCTGAAATCAGCAGAAGGAATGAAAATTTTATACGAAAAAGGAATTGCTGTTGACAAAATCCAGAGCGTGCTCTCAGCCGGATTACTCGGCATTGACAAAAAACTGGTGCCCACAAGGTGGTCGATAACAGCCACAGACGACCAGCTCGGAAAGCATCTGCTTGAAAAACTTAGGGGTTACGGAACGATTGATGATTATTTTTTGTTTTCATCAGATTACCTTGGCAATCATTTTGAGATTCTGCTCGCGCCGGGAAACTGGGCTTTTGAGCAGATTGAATATTACAAGCCGAGGTCAAAATCAGAAACGCCTGCGATAGCCGCTGATTTTGAAAGGTATCAGGGCCGGAAGAAATACGCGGAAATCGTGGCAGGCGGATATTACGCAGGCAGGCTGGCTGTGTGCGAATATCTTGAACGCACGAAAAAACAGGCGACGGCAATCATAGTCAGGGAAATAGGCCCGGAGTATTACGCACCTGTCGGCGTCTGGCAGGTGCGCGAAAATGCACGCGATGCAATGCGCTCCGCGCCCGCAAAATTCAGCTCGCTTGAAACTGCGCTTGAAGAAGTCGGCAGGAGATTTTTCGCCGGAAAAATCTGGGAGAAAAAATCAGAAGCCCTTGCCCTTCTGAAATCGAGAAGTCTGTGGAACAAATACCTTTAAAAAAGGCTGTTTCTTTTATATCTGCATGGCAGAAAAAATACCTGCACCGGCAAGGAAGAAATTCGAGGAAGAAAGAAAACACATCCACAATTTTGTAAAGTCAAAGGAGAAATTTAAGGGCGGAGAAAGCAAGTACGAAAAAATCAAGCTCGGCGTGCCTGGCTTTGACGAGATGATAAAATCAGGCGGAATACCCAAAGCCACTTCTGTGCTTATCTGCGGGGGACCTGGAACAGGAAAGACGATTCTCTGCCTGCAAACGCTGTACAACAAGGCGAGGGAAGGAAAGAAATGCCTGTACATGTCTTTTGAAGAAAGCGAGGACCGGCTCGTTGACCACATGAAAAAATTCGGGTGGGACGTCGACCCTCTGATAAAAGGCGGAAAACTGAAAATAGTCAGGCTTGACCCGTTCGGAATCACGCGCTCAGTCAGAGCCCTGCTTGAAAAGGCTAAGGGCGAGCTGATGATTGACATTGAGCCCGTGCTCCTGCCTGACGGCTATGTTCCTGATTTCGTTGTCATGGACTCCCTGTCATCAATCTCCTCAGCTTTTGTAGGCAGGGAGGAAAGCTACAGAACTTATCTTGAGCAGCTTTTCAAATTGTTTGAAAAGCTCGGCGCAACTTCATTTTTGATTGCAGAAACAGAGCAGGTTCACCTCGGCGTTCTGTCAAGAATGGGCGTCGAGGAGTTTCTGGCAGACGCCATAATCGTGATGTACAACGTGATGCACAGCAACAAGAGATACAGGGGAATTGAAATCCTGAAAGTCAGGGGAGCCCAGCACGTCGGGAACATTGTCAGCCTGGACATCACGGAAAAGGGAATGATCGTGCATCCGAACAAGCAGCTCTTCACAGAGCTTGACATGCCTCCCGGAGTGAGGGCAGCAGACGACTGAACAAAAGGGTATATAAACTAGTTTCCCGTTCTTATTTTGTATATCGATATATAGCGTGATGTAGCGCTATAAACAATACCAGAGTATTTTTGGTGTTTTAAGATGATTGCAAAAAAAACCCTTGTCTGGGCCGCGGCAATAATCGCAGTTTTTGCGGTTCTCTCTTTTTCAGGCGTTGTGAGCAGCATTTATTCTGACTCGTCAATAATCGCCGAATCCGCCAATGTAACAATTGTGAACGATACCAGCTCAATTTCAAATGAGAGCGCGCTTGCGTTCTGGCTTGCGTTCAATGACGGCTCTGGCGAATCGCCTGATGACTGGAGCCACGGCGCGACTCAGTCTTTTAGTTACTGTGATCCGAGTGAGGTGGCATGGACAACGGCGGGTAAAATCAGCAATGCTCTCGCCTTTTCAGGCGCCTGCGGCAGCAGTGATTATGTTTACTCGACGCTGTCAGGTTATCTGAACGTGTCGCCCGATTTCACGGTTTCAGCATGGGTCAACACAAATCAGACAACTTCTGACAACAACAGGGCGCAGATTATTTCAGCTTATGACTTCTCATATATGAATTACCAGCTTAACATAAAATTCAGCGGCGGAAGCGGTTATGTTGAGGGCCGTATTATTGATGAAAATGCCAACACTGTGACCGCGCTTGGCGACAGTTTTATTATAAATGACGGCGCCTGGCACCTCCTCACTTTCATCAGAAACACGACAGCTGACAAGCTGTATGTTTACGTTGACGGCGTTGAAGACGCGAATGTTGCGGACACGACAACAGCTTCCATCGCAGTCCAGTGGGACGGCATTTACATTGGAAGCGACGGCGGTTATGAGGATTCAGACGCCTACGCCGGAGTGATTGATGACCTCGGCATCTGGAACAGAACCCTGTCTTCAGCGGAGATATTAGGCATGCACAATAATGCAGACGGGGGGATTACAGTTAATCTGAACAGCTACAATGCCACAGGCCTCCCCTCGCTCAACACCAGTATGGTGGGCTGGTGGAATCTTGATGAAGGCAGCGGCACCGGTGTAACTGATTATTCTGGAAACGGGCTGACCGGCACATTATCACAGTCAGATCACTGGACAGCGTCCGGAATGTTTAACAGCGCTTATGATTTTGACGGAACTGACGATAAAGTAACTGTTTTAGATAATGCCAACCTGTCTTTCACCTCCGGTGGTTTTTCAATATCCGCGTGGGTTAAACGAGACAATGACAACAGAGCTGACCCGATACTTTGTAAATATGCCGTCGGCGGTTACGAATATGTTTTCGGTTTTTATACCGGAAATTTGCTCTACGGGTGGGTGACTGAC
>JAZDJV010000044.1:0-8958 GCA_043803585.1 Microcaldota archaeon
GTCGTTGTAAAATTGCCTTGAATATGCGATCTTTGACTCTATTCCTGAAAGCTCGTTCTGAAGCTGGAGGAAGTTCTCGCTCGCCTTCAGGTTCGGATAGTTCTCGGCCACTGCGAACAGCGTTTTCAGGGCCTTTGTCATCCCGTCGTTGGCCTTGAGCTTCTGCTCTGTCGAGCCGGCCTGCATAAGCGATGTTCTGGCTTTTGTGACGCTTTCAAGCACTGTTTTCTCGTATTTCATGTATCCCTTGACCATTTCCACGAGATTCGGCACAAGGTCATACCTCTTCTTGGTTTGGACGTCAATCTGCGCGCGGGCGTTCTTGATTCTGTTCTTCTTCAGAATCAGGCCGTTGTACAGAATGATCACGAAAATTATTGCTACGGCAATGATTGCTCCAATGCCCCAGTACCACCACGATATTCCTAAAAGCCCCATTAAATCACCTTCCTTGGATTACTTCCTGAAGATTATAAAACCTTCTTATCTCTTTTTTACCCTCTTCTTTTTTGATGCTCTTTTCTTTGTTTTTCTTCTCTTGTTTGCTTCGTGTCATCTTTTTTCTTGTATGCTTCTTTTTTTGCCTGGTTTTTTTCTTGATTATTTCTTTTTCTTTGCCTTCTTTTTTGTTTTTTTCGGCTTCGGCTTGCAGCAGCAACAGCACTCCATAATTGCACCCCCATTGAATGACGCATCTGCAGTTTAAATACCGCGCTGAATTAATCTAAGCAGGTGAAGCTATGACGGAGCTTAGGCAGATTTACAAGTGCAATATTTGCGGAAACATTGTCGAGGTCATGCACGCCGGCGCGGGGCAGCTCGTGTGCTGCGGACAGCCGATGGAATTGATGGAAGAAAAGACTGATGACGTCGGCGCTGAAAAGCACGTTCCGGTAATTGAAAAAACAAACACCAGCGTAATAGTGCGCGTGGGCTCAGTCCCCCATCCGATGGAAGAAAAGCATTGCATCGAGTGGATTGAGCTTGTTGCAGACGGTTTGTCATACAGAAAATATTTAAAACCAGGCGGAAAACCAGAAATAGAATTCGCGATACGGGCTGATGAGACAAATGCAAGGGCTTACTGCAACGTGCACGGGCTGTGGAGGGGCGGGTAAATGGCAATTGAAAATTCGGTGGACGGGAGACTTTTAGTAATTGGAGATAGCCTTGCATGGGGCGCCTGGGATGAAAAATTTCATGGCTGGGTGAATCGGCTTCAGCTAATACTAGAGAAAAGGGGAGAATACAAATATGAAATTTTTAATTTGGGAATCGGGGGAGAGCATTCAAGAGACATGTTGAAAAGAATTGATTGCGAATGCAAAGCAAGGCTTGCAACAGATGAGGCAAAAAGGTGGTTTTCAAAAAAAGAAAATGTTATAATAATAGAAGTAGGAAAAAATGACGCAAGAATTGAAAATAATAAAGCAGTTATCCCTGAAAAAGAATTTGAAAAGAACTTGGAAAAAATAGTTAAGATTGCAAGAAAATATGCAAATCACATCTATTTTACAAGTTGTGCTGGCCCGATTGATGAAACTAAAACAACCCCTCTTGATGATATAGTCGACTTGGCAGTCAGTTACACGAATGAAAGCGCACAAAAATATTCAAAAATAATCGAAAAAGTGTGCAGACAAAATAAAGTCGGGTTTATTGATATTTACACTCCTTTAAAGAAAGCGAAAAATGTTTTATCTGATGGCCTTCATTTGAATGAAAGGGGCCATCAAGTAGTGGCAGAAACAGTGGAGAAGGCGCTTATTAAAGCCGGCTTCATAAAATCATGATTATGAAAATCAATCGCGCAGAGAAATACGCATTGCGCTCAAACTTTTGCACTTCGTGCAAAATCAAAAGCATGAAAGTGAAGGATTTCTCTCTTGCGCACACTGTTGAGTGCGGGCAGATATTCAGATTTGACAAAGTCGGCGGATGGTATTACATCACTGATTGGAACAAACTATTTAAGGTGAGACAAGAGGGAAACAGATTATATTACACAGGCAATGGCGTCACCCCCTCTTTCATCAGAAAATATTTCTCGCTTGGCATTAATCTTGGAGATGTGTATAAGTGCATTGACAATGACGAAATTGTTCATGAAGCAATTAAGAAATATCGCGGAATGAGACTGATAAGACAGGAGCCATGGCAGTGCCTTTTTTCTTACATTTGTTCTGCGAGGAACCGCATTGCGAATATAAAAAAGACAACGAATAATGTGGCTGCAAAATACGGCACCCCTGTGAAACTTGATGATTACAAAAGTTACCTTTTCCCCGCGCCGTCCAAAATCGCAAAGCTCAGCGAGAAGCAGCTGCGCTCATGCGGAGTGGGTTTCCGCGCAAAGTATTTGATTGGAGCGTACAAAAATTACAAAAAAATAAAATGGAACTTCGAAGGACTGAAGAATCTGAAAGGGGTAGGCGACAAAATCGCGGGATGTGTGTGCCTATTTTCGCAGGGAGATTATCTCTTATTCCCAGTTGATGTATGGGTGGGGCGGATAATGAAAGAAGAGTATGGCCTTGGAAGGAAAGAAATCTCCAGTTTCGTTGAAAAACGCTTCGGAAAATATGCTGGCTGGGCGCATGAATATTTGTTTTATTATAGAAGGAAGAAGGAATAAAAAATGAAGCACAAAATCGCGTTCGTAGGATTTATGATAATCTCGATAGCAATGGCTTTCTATGTTCTGACCGCGGTGTTCAGAAGCGGGCCGAATACTCTTCTGTATGTTCTGCTCACCCTGCTTCTTGTCGGAATAATCTTTGAGAGAAAAAACTTCAGAAAGGAAAAATACGATGCGAAGAGAGAAATCGCTGTGATAATCGCGACTGTAATGGGGGCGATTTTTACGTATCTCATCAGTCTTTACGCTAACTTGGGGTTCGGGCCTGTCGGCCCTGTAATTGCGGCGGGCTTTGTCGGGCTGGCATACTGCCTGATTCCGAAAAACAAATTCATGAAACTGCTTGAAGCGCCTGTGTACTGCGGGGCTTTTGTAGGGATGAGCTCGTCTGCTTTCATCGGCAGCTGGATTTTCACTGCCGCAGCCGGCGCGATTGCTGGCTTGTTGCTTGTCGTTTCTCACGAGGATTACAAGGAAACCGGAGGATACTTGGGCACAACGGCTTTTGCGTCTGTCAATTTCACAAAAAGAGCCGTGATGTCCCTGTTCGGGTGGTAAAAAATGGACGCTTTGATAGTCATCGCAGCAAGCCTCGCAGGCGCAATTGCCACTTGGCTGGTAAGCATTGAAATGAAAAAGGGGCCGATTGTCGGCTCCGCATTAGTCTCGCTTATAGCCGGCATTGTTTTCTACTTTGCGCAGGCTTCTGCGCTGAGCTACGTGCCTGCGGCTGTGATGGGCGCGAGCTTCGTGGGTATGAGCTCCAGAAAAACCCTGAAAAATTATTTTTTCCTGGCCGCAGCGGCCTTGATTTTCAGCTTCGCGTTCATAACAGTGAATCCGTTCTTCGCAGGGTGCGGAGGAACGCTGGGCATAAGCGCCTGCGTGTCGACTGTTTCCACTGTGGCGCTGATTAAAATAACTGAGAAAATAAAGTTCTGACTTAAGTAGCATTACTGTTCATCTTTGTGATACAAATCAAGAAATATTATCATATTCTTGTTTTGAACATACAAATATGAAAGCCTGAACGGCGAAATGTAAGCTTCTCTCGTGCCTTTCCGCGAAAAGCGCATCGGCTTCCCTGAAAACGGATTCTGGACGATTTTGGCTATCTGTTTCTTCACTTTTTCTTTCAGGGCGCTGTCTTTTATTTTGCTGACGCGCTTTTCAAAAACAGAGTCAAACTCAATCGCGATTTCATCGCTCAAACGTTTGCGCTGTCGCGCAAACTCAACTGTTACCATTTGCCCAGCTCTTTGAGAAAATCCTTGCCGCTCATCTTTTTGAAAGCCCCTTTTTCATATCTCTCAAGCGCTTTTTCCGTGCGCTCGGCAAAAAGCAGGTCGTCCTCTATGTTTTCGTCAAAATCACTGACGCTCTTGAGGATGAATTTGTCCCCGCTTCTGATAACGACAAATCTCTCTCCCTCCTTAATACCGGAGCGCATATCGCTGGGAATGACAATCTGCCCCTTGGAACTCATTTTAGTTATGCTAATGCTAGCCATAAGTAAGATATATCTTACTTGGTATATAAACCTTCTGTCTGAGGGCGCAAGAAAAAGAAGAAAGGGGGCAAAGAATACCCTCTCTTTTAAGAAAAGGAGCAAATGCTGAGGCGGTTTCCGGTTTTCTAAACCAGTTTCTTCACTTTTTCAATAAATTCTGCCGCAAACTCTAGCATCATTTTTGCTTCTTCGCTGTCTGTTTCTGAATCCAGGCCGTAAGCAGTTGAATGCCTCAGAATACGGAAGGTATCCAGCTTATTGATTGTCGGCTCGCTCAGTTCAGACGAATATCTGCTTCGCAGATATTCAACAACAGCCCAGTGGGCCCTTTCTTTAAAGCCCTCTTTGAACAAAAGGGCTCTTGCTGCGTGGAACATAGAGCTGTAAGCAAGAAGGACCGCCACATCGTACAAATTAATTTTGAAGTTGGCCTTTGCTTTAATCAGATATTTTTCACTCACTTCAATGGACTTTATGGCTTTGTCCATTGAAGGCTCTGTCCTTAAAAGCAATTTTTTGCCGAGCAATTCATTGATGCTTATCATGTTTCTAACCTGTTCCCATACAGCATAATGTATCTTTTTTCCACTTCTGAGCAAAATCTGTCATTTTTCTTTGTCATCTTTATCCACTCAATTGGGTTTATTATAGTTGGGAGCACTTCTCTTTTAAATTCTTTTTCAAGTTCGCGTATGACAGGATAAAAGTCTGCCTTTTCTTTTTTGGAAATAATCAGCAGGTCCAAATCGCTGTTTTCATCGTAATCGCCGGCGGCAATGGAGCCGAACAAAGCAACAGATACGATATGGGGGTCGATTTCCAGCAATTTGCCTGTAAGACCAAATTGTTCAAGCCAAAAAAGAGTATAAGTAACGGCAAAATATTTGTTCAACTGCTTTTCTTTTATCAGAGAGTAATAGTTTTCTCTGCCCTCTTTTGTCTTTAAGAGAAACCCCTGTTTGTGAAGATTTTTTAAACTCCTGCTTGCAGAAGCGGGGCCTATTTTTAATTCTCTGGCAAGCTGTTTTACATAAAATTTAGAGGGGACTCTTTCCAAAAACAAGCTTAAAACTTTCATATCCACATTACTTTCAAACAAATACCTGTCCATATAGTTCCATAAATAGTACGATAGTTCCAAATATAAAACTATCGTTCCAAAAATGATAGTGCTCTTTTCAAATGCAATAGGTCTCTTAATTTATTTTTTGTAACTATTGAAATCGAAGTGCCGGATCTCTGATGCACTTCCTGTGCCTCTTGTAATGCATTAATCCTTTTGTTTATGTCTCCGATCGCTTTGGCTCTCGTCAGGGTTTTTGGTAATTTTCTGTTTGGGTAGTTTTCTTTCCACAATGCTTTTTCTTCTTTCTCCCAAATCATCCCTCTTAATCCCCTCTGTGTTTTTATGGCCAATTTCATCTACTCCTATTTTATTCCCCTTCAATCCTCGGCGCAAGGTAGTACTTGACCTGGGCGTCGCCGATTTTGTACGAAACGCGCAGCGGCGCGTCTGACTTCAAGTCCATTGTGACAATTGACTCGTTGCTCGTGCCCCTCAGCAGGTCGTTCAGGTACTCAAGAGGGAACATAGCCTTTGCGCTCTTGTTCACAGTGTGCTCTATCACAACGTCGTCGCCTTTTGCCGACTCTATCAGCACATTGCCCTTGTCGCCCTTTGCCTGCATTTCAAATCCGCTTGCAGTGGCGCTCAAAATAACATAGGGGGACACCAGAGATGCGTCTTTCAGGCTGTCCTTCAGCGTTCCGCTGTTGAACTTCAGTTCAGAGTCAAACTCAATCTTCGGCTCTTTCGGCGAAGTCACTGAAATGTCAAGAAGCGGGAGATTGAATCTTCGGGTTGACTTGCCCTTGAAAACAAGTATAAGCCTCGATTCTGTCTCATCAAGCGAAAGAACAAGCGACTCTTCGGGCCTTGTCCTGGATGTGATTTTTGACAGGTCGTCGAGATTAAGCCCTATTTTTGTGTCATTTTTGACGTCGTAGCCTTCAAAAGACGACTTAGGCATCACAAAATCAACCATGGCAATCTGCGAAGGATCCATCGCCCTGAGCGAAATGCCGTCTTTTTTAATTTCAAACTCGCCCTCATCAATCAGGGTCACCAGGGCGTCAATGCAGTCCTTGAAAACTTTGGCATCATTTATCTTCAGTTCAAACATGAAATCTACCTCGCTTCTATCGCACGGCTGATATAATTGTGAATATAATTATGCACCTGCTTGTTTTTATACTTATCAAGAACTTATGCATCAATCCTGTCTTTTCTTGTTTTTATACTTGCTGTATTAAGCACGGCAATTGTCGGCTATTTTCTGAGCCTCTGGGCCAATCCTTTTTTTATTTAAGCAGCTCTGTTTCTTCGGCCCTTTCCATAATCAGATCGACAATTTTCTTGTCGACTTTTTCAAGCAGGAACTGCTCTATTTCCTTCCTAGTCTTTCTGTCCTGAATCATTTTTTTAACTATAACAGTACCGTTCTGAATGGCATTATTTTCGGCTATTTCGCCCATCGCCAGCTTCTCCCTCTGCTTGGCCAGCTTCCATATTTCCTTCTGCAGAACTTTCTTGTCCTCTTCGGTAATTCCAGTTTCTTTTTCGATTCTTGCCATATCCTCGGAAAGGTCAAGCTCTTTTCTGTCGTATTCCGAAGTCCGTCTGCTCACTTCCGCGGAAACCTGGTTCTGCGACAGAAGCACGCCCAACCTGTCCCTGTAAATAGCCCTGTCAGTTATCATTTTTCTTTTGAGCGGGATCAGCTCTTTTTCAACGCCAAGTTCGATGTACCTCTCGACAGCGTCTTTTGCCCCTTTCGCAATGCTTTTTTCTTCGGACTTTTTATCCATTTTCTTCTTCGCCACAACAGCGACTGCCACCGCGCTGAACATGATTACGCCCAATATCGCGATTATCTGCCCGAATTTTTCAAAGAAGTTCAACATAGGAACATATGAAATTTCTTCTGAATAAACGCCGAGGGCGTTTCCTTCCGAGTCATAGCCGGTTATGTCAATGCTGTACACGGCCCCCCCTTTGCCGAGGTCAACTTCAGCCATCCACAGCCCGTTCGCGTATTCAAGCGGGTATTCTTCATCGCCTATGACCGCTGTGAAGTTCCCGTTTTCAACAATCGTGCCGTCAGGATAAGTTATCAGCACAAAAAGAACATTGCCCGTAATTTCCCCGTCGTTTATCTCCGCAGAAAGCGAATTTGAAACATCGAGATTTTGAGGCTGCACGCTCACAGTTCCGCCCTGCTCAATCCTTATGTCAATGTCAACTGCTCCTGAAGCTGATTCCGAAACAGTGTAGTTATAAGAATAAATGTTTCCGTTCTTTTCAAATTCTTCGCCGCCTATTGAAACAGCGGCGTCAGAGACGTACTGCCCTGTTGAGCCTGACTTCACTTTTCCGATTATCATGAAACTCTGGCCTGCGCTATAAGTCCATTCATCAGGCGAGCTGATTTCAAAGCTCAGGCCCTGCACAGGCCCGCTCATCGAAGCTGTTTCAGTTCCTGTATTGCTGGCGTTGTCAGTAACAGAAACAGTAGCTTCCAACGATGAAACGCCGGATGCCACAGTATAATCTGGATCAGCTATGTAGCCATCGCCAGACTGCTCAAATATTAGTGTTTTTGTCTGGGTGTTTCCCGCAATGTCAGAGATAACAAGCGTGCCTGTGATTGTTTCCAGCGCTATGCCGGCAAGTTCAGGAACAGCTTTCACAGTTATGACACTTCCCGCAGGCGCCACTGCTGCTTCTTCGCCATCTGAAAGAATTTGCACAGTTAAAGGAATAGTAATTGCGCCAAATGAAAGCGCAACTGTCTGCGATGCTGTTTTCGTCTGCCCGCTCACGACAGCGGTTGCTGTTATTGCAAGCGAGACAGAGGCAACAGTTTCAGCGCTTGTCTGCATCGCCGCGGAGTACGTTCCGTCAGCATTGTCTGTCCAGCTCAAGCTTGGAGTTGAAGTTACTGACGCGCCCGCTACAGCTGCGCCATTGTCATCTTCAAGCGAAATCACAAAATTAACAGTATCCCCCCTATCATAGCTGAAAACAGTCGGCGCAGTCACAGCCATTATCAGGCCAGCTTGCTTGGCCACGGTCACAGCCACCTGCCCGGTTGCGCTTTCGCCGTATTTTGCAGCAGTCACAGAGATTGTTATTGAGCCAAAGGTTGACACAGTGCACGTGCCTGTGTATGTTCCGTTCAGCTTATCAGAAAAAACCACAGCAGAGCTGCACCCTGACGCGCTCACAGTAGCTCCTGCAACAGCGAGATTGCTGTTGTCCTTCACGTTCACTGTTATTGGTATTGAATCGCCCTGCGTGTAGCTCGCGCCAGCAAGAGGGTTCACGATTGAAACAGTTTTCGGGGCCGAGACAGTGGTGAATGAAAACGAGTCACTCACAGGATTGGTGGCCAGGTCTTTGCCCGCCACAGAAACAGCATACGAAGTTCCAGAGAGAGCGCCCGAATAAGCATAAGTTACAGTTTTGTCGCTGTTTGACCACACAGCAGGCCCGAGCGTCAGGCCAGAGGCAGCTGCCGCAGTCTGCGCTTTGTTCATTGTTTCACTGAAGGTTATGACGATGCTACCGCTTGTCGCTTTCTCGGCCCCTATCGGCGATTTTGAGACGACGGTTGGAGCGGTTGTGTCGACAGTGACGGTGATTGTGTTTGAGTTCCCATTCGCACCACTGCAAAACTCAGCCATTGCGCCCGAATAACCAACTAAATAATATGTATAAACTCCATTATTTTTATTTTGTAATAAATAA
>JAZDJV010000045.1:0-8404 GCA_043803585.1 Microcaldota archaeon
CAAGCTGGGATATTGAAATCGTTGATGATTACGGTATTGGTCCGTCATTAATTTTGGATTCACAAGGCAATCCTGGAATTAGTTATACTGATTCAGGATTGAAATACGCTTCTTGGAACGGCGTCTCCTGGGATATTCAGATTATCGGCACCTCTGAAAGAGTGTACGTTTTGTCTTTAGATCTGGATGCTAATGACATCCCTAAAATAGCATATGGTGAGTATAGTGAAGATCTTTCTGATGTAGACTTGAAATTCGCGTTCTGGCAAGAAGCACAGTCCCTTTGATAAAAAACAGTGACTTATACTCTCACAACCGGGCGGCATCAAAATCCTTATAAACCGCGTCGGATTACTCTTTCTTATGAAATCAAATGGCAAGAGAGCGCAGGGCAGTCTTGAATTTCTTATTATCCTCGCCGCAGTGATAGCAATGGCCGCCATAGTGGTCATTATCACGCTGAATTCAGCAGGCGGCTCAAAAGAAGAGGCTCTGCTTCTGTCGTGCCAGCAGGCAGCGGCAAACTGCGAAATCAACCTTGGCGCAGACTCTAATTATGACTGCACTGACTTATGCACTGTGGGCTGCACTGACGCGGGTGGAACTCCGGTTGTCCAGAACGCGGTGGCCTGCTGCAAAGCGGGAAACAAGAACGCGATTTACGACGGCAGCACAGTGGCGTGCTGAGCGCCCGCATCCCGCATGCAAAAACTAAGCTTAAATAACAGCTCTGATTTTATTATGCAATGAAAATTAATCAATTGCTCTTGTTTTCAGTTTTAACGGCAGTTCTCTTGGCCAGCGGCTGCGTTGGAAATGGGGACCTGAACGGCACAGATAACGGTTCTGGCGGGGGCGCGGGAAACGATAACGGCGGCGCCATATCCCAATTGATTGAGCAGATAAGCGAATACGGTTTCCAAATATCGCTTCCGGACGGTTATTCTTATTCTGTTTCCGACAACGGCGTGATAGTGATAAGCGGTGATTCTGCAAAAGGAGTGATATTTACCATCGCGCTGAAAGAGCAGGAGAGCTGTGAAACAGCGCTCAATGAATCGCTGCCGTATATCAAGGAAGCGCTGGGCGATTTTGAAACAGGCGAGATTTCAGTGATTCCTGATTATGAAAACGCGTGCGCCGTGACTTTCACGCAGGGCGGAAAAGTCGGGGCAGTGATGCTGACAGTTAACGGCTATGACGGATTCCTGGCCGGAGCTTTGATTGATGATGATGTTTACACAGAGAAAATAGGGCAGATTGTGAAAATAATCGACACTTTCCAGTACAATGACAGCGTGAAAGACCCTGACGCAGTGGGCGTCACGCAGATGTACAGCTGGAGCGACCCGACAGAAGCTGCCTACACTGTCGAACTGCCGGAAGGCTGGCAGGTGAATTCAGGCTCTGGAATCGCCAGGCCGTATCTGGACGCCGAAGTAAAAATCAACCTGACTTCGGGAAACAGAGGGATAAGCATTGAGCAGCTCCATGTTCCTTTGTACGCCATTCCAAATTTTATCCTTACAGCAACCGGATTCACAGAGGGGGACAATTATGGCGGAATGATTGTCAAGTCATACCACAACGCGCTGCAGTATGTCAGTCAAATCCTCCCTGACGAACTGGGCTTCGGAGCGCCGGTTTCATCAGAAAACAGGCCTGACATAGCTTCTGCAATACAGAGAGCTCCGTGGATCACCGAAGTGACAGCAGCTGAGGCTGTTTTTGAAGATGACAGCGGGCAGGAAAAAATAATTCACAGAACATTGGTCGTTGATGAAGATTATGAGATGTCAGGAACAGGAATGTGGGCTGTTTCGCTTGTCCATTACTGGGCCCCTGAAAGCGAGATAGAGCACACAGCGAAGATAGCTGACAGGATTTTCAATTCATTTGTGCTGAACGAAACCTGGACTTCAGTTGAGCAGCAGATGGTGGCCATAAGAGTGGGCATAATAAACGCTGCCGGCGATGACATAGCCAATATAATCAAATCCACTTTTGAAATGAGGGACAGCGTGCTTGACGAAACCTCAAAGAAGTTCAGCAACGCCATTCTCGGCGTAGAAGATGTGTATGATCCGGAAACAGGCGAGCACTGGCAGGTGCCGGCAGGGGCGGACGAGTACTGGAAGCACTTCGGCGAAGCGGTAGCGGCAACATCAACAGCTTCTCCGACTGACGACCCGAATTTTAAGGTTTTGTACTGCCCGAACTGCTAGTTGTCATTTTTGCGGCTTATGCAACAGAACCTTTTATTAGCCGGCAGTTCTCCTTTTTATCATGGAAAGATTAGGCAATAAATTTGAGACATTCGCGACTCTGGCGTTTTCAGGGGCGACCTTTCCTTTCTGGGCATTTGCGATTTTCGCAGTCCAGACCACTTACACAGCAATTCATCCGCTGATTCAGTATGCTGTTGCCGTTTTCTTCACCGGCCTTTTGCCGACTTCAATAATTTATTACTCGTACAAAAAGGGGCGCATTGACATAAACTATTCAGACAGAATCAAGAGAAAAAAGTTTTATGCTTTGGTTGAGCTGTTTTACTCCGCTGCTGCGCTGATTCTTATTTATCTTAATGCGCATGATTTGGCTTATCTGGCTGTGTGTTATGCAGTAGTCAACATTGCAATGTTCGCCATAAACTGGAAATGGAAAATAAGCGCCCACACAGCAGGCTCAGCCGGCCCGGCCACCGCAGCTGTCCTTGTTTTCGGCCCTGTTTGGGCTGTTTTGTATTTTATCCCGCTCTTCTTCATCTATCTCCGGCACAAGCAGAAAGCCCACACTTATGCGCAGCTGGCCGCGGGCATTGCCGTGGCTGTTGTTGTTACATATCTTACTTTCCTGGTTTTTTACTGAGAAATCTTTTTGACGATGTCTTTCATCGCGAGCTTGTCTTCTTTTCCGGTCTTCATGTCGCGCAGGGTGAACTTCCCTCCCTTCAGCTCGCGCTCGCCGACAATAATAATGTAAGGAATGTTCTTTGAATTGACGTAGTCAAACTGCTTTCTCAGCGGCCTGCCAGTCAAATCAGTGTCAGCTGACACGCCTTCGGCGCGTAGCAGCCCCGCGATTTTCACAGCTTCGCCGCGGAGCAGAAGCTCGTCTTTTGCAGGCGCGACAAACGCTTTCACTGCCTGATAATCCTCCGGATATCCGACAATGTCCATCAGCCTGTCAATTCCAAGGCCAAAGCCTGTCGCAGGAATTTTGTTCGGACCGTAGATGCCAATCAAATTGTCGTATCTTCCGCCCGAGCACACGCTTCCGATTTTCTCCGAGCCTTTGATGAACGTTTCAAAAACAAATCCTGTGTAATAGTCGATTCCGCGTACAGTTGAGAAATCAATCTCAATGTTGCTCACGCCCATTTTCTCGGCCATTTCAATTATGTCCTGCAGCTCTTCATATTCCTTTGGAGCCGCGTCTGTCGTTGTTTTTTCCGTTGATTTCACAAATTTCTCAGCTGATTTCTCGTCTATACCCGCTGATTTCATTTCATCAATGACGCTGTCTGCGCCGATTTTTGAAAGCTTGTCAATGGATCTGAAAGCAGCAGGAATTTTGTCCTTTGAAATGCCTGCTTTCATTGCAAGTGACTCGGCCACTTTTCTTGAATTAATTTTGAAAACAAAATCCTTGTCAGTTGCAGATCGCAGCAAATCGCTTGCCACTGCAAGAATTTCAGCGTCAGCCTGCGCCCCTTCTGCGCCGATCAGCTCAAGCCCGGCCTGCCAGAACTCTCTGTACCGGCCGGCCTGTGGTCTGTCGTATCTCCACATGTTTGTTATGTAATAAAACTTGACAGGCTTTGCAAGCGACTGGTCTGACGCAACAATGCGCGCAATCGGCACCGTGGGGTCAAATCTCAGCCCCAACTTCCTGCCTGACTTGTCATCAAAAGCGTAAATTTCGTTCTCAATTTCAGGCCCTGATTTCGCTGCAAGCAGGTCAAAATCCTCAAAAGCAGGCGTGCAAACCTCGCCGTAGCCGTAAAGCCTGAAAATGCCGCGCATTTTCTCAAATATCCGGCTTCTTGCTTCCTGTTCTGCGGGCAGAAAATCGCGCGTTCCGCGCGGGGTCTGCCATTTTTTCTTTTCAGCCATGCTCGCATCAACTCATTCGGTGTTTTAATACCTTGCATAAATTTTTCTTGAATATCTTAATATCATGTACCATAATTTCTTTGGATACCTTACCCTTTCTTTCGAAAAGAAAGGGCAGATGGGGCCGCGGCCGAGATTTGAACTCGGGTCAAGAGATCCACAGTCTCCTATCCTAACCGATGTCCGGCCTTTTTGGTTGAGCTTTTTGTTACAGCTCGATTTGGCAAAAAGGTCACTAGACTACCGCAGCCATGATTATTATGCTCTTATTGCAGCCATATAATGATTTCTGCTGATTCTTTCGCTCGCGCCTCCGCTGAATTCCGATTTTGTGAGCACTAACTCGCCGTTGTTATTTAAAGCAACTGCAACAGAATCCGCCGGCGTTATGCCCAGGGCATCGCGCGCTTCGAGAGGTATGACTATCCGATTCTTCTTATCGGGCCTGATATTCCATCGTTTCTTTTCCAGGGTTTTCTTTCGCAAAGAAAAGCCTGTGAAGTGAATCACTTGCCACATTAATCCTCTCTTGCAAATCTTGTGTGAAACCCACTTTTTAAAGGTTTGTTTCCCTACAATTTTATCCTCATCCCGTCAAAAGCAGGCTCTATGTTGCCGAACTTTTTGCAGTAAGCCTTGAGCTTTTCGTGGGGAAGATTTTTGTGAGCCATGTGCGTGAGAAGCATTTTTTTCGGTTTCAGTTCATTGTAAAGTTTGATGCTTCCGTTCACTCCAAGGTGCCCTTTTGTAGCTTCCATCTGCGTTCCGTCTGAAACCATTAAATCAAGATTTTTCAATTTTTTCTTTTCCATTATCCGGTCAAAATCAGTGAGATAAGCGAATTTTTCTCCCCTCTTTTCAAACACAAAGCCAAGGCACGGCATTTTTTCGCCGTACTCTTGTTTGTCATGCCTCAATCTCACGCTTTTAATCATGATTCCATTCCATTTGAATGGCCTGAATACTTCAGCTTTTAATCCGGGATTTCTATGTTTTAGACGCAAAATTTCTTTTTTCAATTCTTTCAGAACAGACGGCGGTGCCTTTAGGGTCACTCCCTCTTCTCTCCTCAAATTAAGAATGCCTGCAGTATGATCCATGTGATTATGGGTTATCAAAGCAACGTCTACTTTCGGAATTTTTTCCCTGATTATCTGGCCGTAATACTCGGGGCCGGTATCAACTACCAGAACTTTTCCTTTTTCAATTATTGCTATGCTTGCCCTTGTTCTGCGGTTTTTTCCCGCTGCTTTTCTGCACATTTTGCATTCGCAGTGCAGCTGAGGTATTGCGCTCGCAGTTCCGGTCCCGAGAAAGATGATTTCCATATTTTCTCTTCCTAAAATTATTTTATTTTTTTCTCTATTCTCCTATCCCCCTCAAAGAAATGATGCCTGCCCGTGCCTCTCTCATAAACGCCTATTACAGGTTCTCCGTATTCCACCAGCTTTTCAGCTGTTACATGGACCAACCTATGCGACACATCTGTGCTGCTTGTTCTGTCAAATCCTACAGGGTGGCTGTGGTGTATAAGAATTCTAAAATCTGCACCAGGATGCTCCGACTTTGCCTTAGACAACATATCACTCATTATTTGATAAGCCTTTTCTTTATCTGTCCTTACATGCGAAAGAGATGATTCCAAACCCTCTATATCTCTTAAATCTATTAGCACAAATTTACCCTCTCCTTGTTTTAATAGAATACCCACAGCCTCTATTTCATTCTTTGTTTTATCTGCCCTTCTCTCAAAAGAAGCAAGTTTTAATTTATCGGCTTCGATTTCTTTTATCCTTAATTCTTCTGCCCTAAATTTTTGAGGAGCGGCCCCGAATGGTTCTGATATTGTCACTTTTCCCCTTCTTTCCCTTTGCAATGGTCTTGTTCCAACTATCCTGACTTTTCCCGCAAGATTTTCACTTGGGCCTACGCTTGTTGGTTCTGTTCTTTTTGAGATTATCCTTACTTTTTTTCTCCTAAGCAAATCGTGTAAACGCATAATAAATATATGGAGTTCTTAATATAAATCATGCGCGAAGCGATGTTCTACTCAAAAAAAGGGAAAGACATTCAGTGCAGCCTCTGCAATCGGAAGTGCGTTATTCCAGACGGTAAGAGGGGCTTCTGCGGAGTCAGAGAGAACCAAAAAGGAAAACTGTTCGCTCTGAGCTACGGGAAAGCGTGCGCATTTGACCTTGACCCGATTGAGAAGAAGCCGTTTTATCATTTTTATCCGGGCAGCACGGCGCTCAGCATCGCGACAGTCGGATGCAGTTTTTCATGCCAGCACTGCCAGAACTGGGAGATCTCGCAGTGGCGAGGGGAGCAGATTCCGGGCATGGACCTGCCGCCAGAGAAAATTGTGGAGTCTGCAAAAGACAAGAAATGCAATATCATTGCTTACACTTACACCGAACCCACGATTTTCTACGAATATGCGCGCGACACAGGCGTTCTTGCGCGCAAAGCAAAAATGAAAAATGTTTTTGTTACAAACGGTTACGCCACGCCCGAAGTTGTGAAAGACGCTTCCAAGAATTTCCTTGACGCCGCGCGCATTGACCTGAAGGGCCCGAAAGAGCACTACAAAAAAGTGTGCGGAAACGTTGATTATGAAAAAGTTCTCGAGTGCATTTCAAATTATCACAAAACAGGAATGCACATTGAAATAATCACGCTGGTTATTCCGGGCCACAACGACAAAAAAGAATGGGTGAAAGAGGCAGGCGAATTCCTGCATTCATTGTCGCCTGACATCCCGTGGCATTTCACGCGCTTCTATCCGGCGTGGAAAATGACTGATGTTGAGCCCACGCCAGTGAAGACAATTGAAAACATGCACAAGTGGGCGAAAGATGCGGGCATGAACTACGTGTACAGCGGAAACATCCCAGGCCACGAGTTTGATAATACATATTGCCCCAACTGCAACAAGATTCTTATTGAGCGCAAAGGCTACGAAGTGACGAAAAACAGATTAACAAAACAGAAGAAATGCCCGGAATGCGGGCATAAAATCAACGTTGTGATGTGACTGCGGAGCCGTTAAAAAAGCAGGGCAAAAGCCGCAGAGCCCATTTTTGAAAAGACGTTCATCGTGTCAATCCTCTGAATCAGCGCGTTCGCGTAAAGGGCGCCGACTGCAATCATCACAATGAGGATTACAACACACACAAGAAGCATCGTGTTCACTTTCAGATTCTTCATCTGAACATACTGAGAATATCCGAGCTTGTATTTCCCAGTTTTGTCTTCCCAGACCATAACGTTTCCCTCTTCATCTTTTTTTGCCATATAAGAACCCCCAATGATACTCTTCTGCGCTAGGTTGTTTTTAATTGTTGCGTTGCGCTTTGAGAGCAGGTTATTTAAGTTCAGCGCTGATAATTCCCGCTATGAGAAGAGCTTCAAGGATAAGAAAAGACCCCGGCTTTCTTGTCAGGGGAAAGGACATGGTATTTCTTGATTCAATAGTGAAAAGAATTGAAAAAAAGAGCGCCCTTGAGTGCAAGGGGGCAAGCATAAAAGATTTGATGAAAGGAAAAGGCGTGCAGAATATTTGGCTGCGGGACGGCGTTTATACCACAAAATCAGGCACTACAATAAGAGTGCACGGGCCGGGAAGTTTTTCAAGAAAAGTCGTGACATTAATCCCCGGCAAAAAAGGGCTGACTATAACAGAAGACGGCAAAGACAGGCGCCATTACGAGCCCGTTACAGTAAAAATAATGAATAATCCCGGCTCTTATGATTTCCCCGAACAGTTTGGCACGGTTCTTCATGAGAAAGCCATAGATGCCGGCGCGCCATACCCCAAGATTTTGAAGTATTACAAACAAGCAGACGGTTCAATTGTCATGATAATGGATTACAAGGGTCTGAATATGCATGGCATACTGTCGGAAGCGAGAACAAAGGAATTGGAAAAAATTCAAAGAGTAATCACAAAAACGACGCAGAATTTCAGGAAAAGAAAAGTTCATCAGATAGGAGTAAATCAAGCGACAAAAACAGAGCTCGTTTACGACCCGCGCACACACAGGATTTACATAATTGATCCATACCACTAATTCTAATTATCAGTTCAGCCATCCGGCGTAGCTGGCGATGAAAATAGCTCCGGCACCCCATAGCCCGCCGATGGCGCACACAAGAATGGGCACGGCAGTCAGCGGCACAGGCACGCCAAACACGAACTTGGCCACCAGAAGGGCGGCTATGCCCAGGATGGCGTTCACTATCAGGTTTTTGAGCACGAAAAGAACGATAAAAGCTGCGACAATGACCAC
>JAZDJV010000046.1:0-3803 GCA_043803585.1 Microcaldota archaeon
AGCAGCAGGCCCATGAGCAGCCCCCCTATTAAGGTCTGAGAAGTAACCGCCCCGAACAGTATGCACTGGGCTACTATTCCGAAAACAGCCGAAACAATAAGGGTTAAAGGCACGGTTTTGACGGGATTAGGCAGCTCAATCAGGTACTTTGTCAGGTCAACGACCTTAATCTGCTTGTCCTTTGCTTTCAGCTGTTTTTTCATAAGGAATTTATCAAACAATATGTATATAAAAGCGTTTTAAGATAATCTATACGCTGATTGCATGAAACTCAATCGCGCAGGAAAATCTATGCTGCTCTCAAACATTTCATTTTGGTTTGCAAGAACCAAAAGCCTTGAGCTGAAAGCGATTGGATTTTAGCAAAGCGGTGAAGTAAAAATGAAACTCAAAACGCTCGCTATCTCATTTGTCTTTGTTCTCGCATTGTGCTCCATTACCATGGCGCAGGAGACCGAGGCGCAGCAGTCGTACAACGTCGTTCTCGAGCCTGACTGTGCAATCACCGCAGATGCAAACGGATTCTTCGAAGTGAACGCTTACGGCGGATTCTGGAGGCAGGGTTACTTTTACTGCCAGAAATCGAACATGACCGTGGCAGTGGGCGGCAGCGAGTACCAGATGGACAGATTTTATAACTGCTCGTTTTCAATCAACATGAGGCTGGCAGACGGCCAGACAAATTTTGATTATTTAATCGCTACGCCTGAGGGCAACACAACAGCGTCCTGCACAGCTGATTTAACCGGCGCCGCTGCCCCCGATATTGTAGTGTACTCACCAAAAGACGGCGCAGTTTACGGCAGGGGGGACACGGTGTTCCTTGAAATAGTTGCCATGCTCAACGGCGCGAACATAAAATCAGGCGAGGGGACAGCTGTTCTTTACGATGAAGAAGGCGCTGAGCAGCAGGCAGTCGACCTTTCCCAGCAGTCAAACGGGGTTTTCAAGGGCGAGCTTGATCTCGACTGCCCCGAGGGGGAATATTCGCTTGCCTACACTGTTCTGTACGACATTTTTGAAATCAAGAAGAATGTTTCAATCACAATAGGATCCGGAGGCGGCGGAGACAGCGGAGACGAGTATTCATACGCCCCGGAGCTGAATGTGCTGTATCCGTCAAAAGTCACGAACTTCGAGATAGGCACCAACATCTCGTTCGAGGTCGAGTTCCTGGACGAGAATAATTTTATAATTTCAAACGCAGACGTCGGTGCTGACGTCATCATTAACACGAAAGATGATGCCAAGGAAGACTCATTTTCGCTTGCAAGGGGGAAATACGCCTACAAGCAGTCTTATGTTCTTGCTGAAGAGGGATTCTACGAAATCGCTTTCCACGCAATGTACGAGGGCGAGAATTACACAGAGACAATTTACCTGACTGCCGGAAACAAGACAGAAATCTCAGAGATTGCCGACTTTTCTGTCGAGATTCTGTCGCCTATATCAAATGTTTACGCCGCCAACAGCGAGATGGTCATCAGAGCGAAAGTCAGGGAGGCTGGCGAGCCTGTCTCAGACGCCGATGTCGTGCTGAGTTTTGACGGAAAGCAGTATGCAATGGAATACGACAGCTACGGCGACTACATTTTCACGACAGACGCTCTTTCATCAGGCACTTATGAAGCCAGGATTACGGCCAATTATGAGGATTATTCTGCGCAGGACAGCGTGATTTTCATGGCAAGCGAGCACGAGATATTAATTACTCCCCTCGAGCCTGCTGAAAGCTCCGAGGTTGCCCTTAATGAGAGCGTTACAAACGAAATTGCAGTCAAAGCCGACATAAGGGACGAGTATTCTGACATCATACCGGGAGCTGCAGTGTTCTCTGAAATCGTGGCCCCGAACGGAAAGAAAATCGACGTCCAGCTTCTGCAGGACCCGCTGACAGGGGCTTACACAGGCTCGTTCTACGCCGAAGAGTCGGGAATGTACAAAGTGAGCATCGCAGCTGACAAGAGCGGATACGTGGGCTCGTCCAAGGAGGTCACTTTCACAGTTACAATCATCGGAAAAGGCGCGCTTCTGTTCGGCCTGACAAACGAAAGCCTGACCACGATTATAATGGCGCTTGTAATCGCCCTCCTGATAGTGCTTCTGCTCAGGGCGATATTTTGAAGGGGATATTTTTTGCGCGTCGCGTTTCTGTTCAGCGGAGGAAAGGACAGCGCATATGCTGCTTATCTGGCCAAAGAAAAATTAGGGCACGAGCTTGCGTATGCAGTGACAATGAAGTCTGAGAATCCTGATTCTTACATGTTCCACACAGCGAACATAGGCGTGACTTCAAAGCAGTGCGAAAAAATGGGCATTAAGCATATTCTGGCCCCCACAAAAGGCGAAAAAGAAAAAGAGCTGTCTGACTTGCACAACGCCCTTTCGCAGCCTGGCATAGAGGGCGTTGTGTCCGGGGCCGTGGCTTCAGAATACCAGAAGTCAAGAGTTGACAAGATATGCAGAGAGCTCGGGCTTGAAAGCATTGCTCCTTTGTGGCGTATGAACCAGGTTCAGCTCCTTAACAAGATTGTTGCTTCAGGCTTTGACGCTGTGATATCTTCTGTTTCTGCGGGCGGCTTCTCAGAAGAATGGCTCGGCAGACACATTGACAAAAACTGCGTAAATGACATTGAAGCCCTGTCAAAGAGATACGGCATCAATCCTTCTGGCGAGGGCGGGGAATACTGCACAACTGTGCTCAACTGCCCGCTTTTCTCCGGCGCAATCAAAGTTCTGAAGGCCCGCAGAGAGTGGAGCGGTTCAAGCGGAAAGTATATAATTGAAGAATGCGGATAATGATAACGAAGAGAATGATTTTATGAACGCCGCGGACATAAGAAAAAGAAAGGAAAAGAAAAAACCGGACAGAATAACAGTCCGGATAGTAAAATCCCCGAATCCGACAGGCGTGAACAAAAGGGGCACTTCTTCGCGCAGCCCCGAGTACACTTTGGTCAGACGCAGTTTAATCGGATTGATTAAAGAAGGCGTGTCCAGAAACGAGGTTATAGAAAGAATCCAGAAAGGAATAGGCGTCAAATATCAAACTGCGCAGTGCCTGTACAAGTCTGCTGAAAACGAAATCGCCCGGGAAAAGCAGAAAAAGGGGCTTTAGTTTTTCTGATTAATCAGCTCTATTTTTTCCACACAAACAAAGCGCTGAGCAGCACGACTGTTCCCGCGAGGAAAACCCAGAATGAAACTTCCTGCGAGTTCTGAGTCGTAGCTTCTGCGGAGTTTGCTTCTGCCCCGCATGATGGGCTGTCTGTCTCTTCAGCTGAAGCACCCGCTGTCAGCGTGTCTTCGGCGCTGTCCAGAGCGCCGCCCTGCTGGCCGTAAGTGGCTTTCACAAGCTCGTTGGCTCCCGGCGCGGCGCCTATTGAAGTCAGGCTTGTCATTCCGAGCAGGCCTGCGAACATCAGTATTGTGGCGGCAGTGAGCGCGAAAACAAAAACAGCCGTGCCTCTTGGCGACACAATTGTGCGCCCCTTCTCAGTCAGCTCATAGTACTGCCATTTGTGGCCGTCGTCTATTTTCGCCACAAGCCCTGCGCCGTGCATTTTATACAGATGCTCTGAAACAGTGGGTGCAGACATCTTTAATTCTTTTGCTAGCTCAGTCTGGGTTTTCCTTCTGCTGGCGAGCGCTTTCATTATCTGAACGCGCGAATCAATAGCCAGCGCCTTGAATGTCTTGCTGTCCAAGGTTATTTCTTTTGCCATCATAGCACCTTACTGCGCAAAAGAAAGTTCGAGCGCATACACAGCGTGCAGCGCGCGACTGATTTCTTTTGTCATTTA
>JAZDJV010000047.1:0-11425 GCA_043803585.1 Microcaldota archaeon
AATTGTGCAAAAAAATGGGATTTAAGCCAGTGCTCGAAGAAGTTGGTATGGTTTGGAAAAGGTGAATTAATGCGCATAGGGTTCTTCACAGACACGTTCCTTCCGCAGAAGGACGGAGTAGTGTGCTCCATTGAGAGCTTCGGCTCCCGGCTGGCGAAGAAGGGGCATGAAATGCACGTGTTCGCCCCAAAGACGAGCGTGAAGAAGCACATGGGAATGCAGATTCACTCTGCGCCTGCCATCACTTTCTGGGCATATCCTGATTATCAGATAGGCATACCTCTGGGCACGCCTGTGCCTGAGCTTGACATTGTGCACACGCACGGCCCGTTCTCAATGGGCTGGTTCGGCCTGCGCCAGGCCTCGAAGCAGCACATCCCGAAAGTCACGACTTTCCACACGCTGATTTCAGGCTACGTTGACTACCTTTCAAAGCACGGGCAGTCAGTCACCAGGAAAATGGCTGAGAAATACATGTATTTCCATTACAATTATTATGACAAAATAATCTGCCCGAGCAAAGCCATACAAAAAACTCTTCCGGATGACTTGAGGGAAAAGTCTGTCGTGATTCCGACAGGCATTGACACTGATTATTTGAAGCCTACGAACCAGCAGTCTGCAAGAAAGAAGCTGAAGCTTGATTCGTACGGCCGTGTTTATCTCTCGCTTGGCAGGCTGTGCCACGGCAAGAACATCGAAATGATGATCAGGGCAAGCAAGGACTTCCTGAAAAAGGGCGACATTCTGGTGATTGCCGGAAAAGGTCCGCTCGCCGAAGAGCTGAAAGCGCTCGCGGATCGCACTAAAACAAAGGGTAAAATTACTTTTGTTGGTTTTGTTCCAGACAGTGACAAGCCGCTGTACTACAGCGCTGCTGACGCGTTCATAATCGCATCTTTGACCGAAACGCAGGGCATTGTGGTGACAGAAGCCCTGGCCTGCGGCTGCCCCGTGATGGGCGCCGACGCGCTGGCAATTCCTGAGATGATTGACGTCGGCAGGGACGGCGTAATTTTCAAGCCTGACGAGAAATCGCTTGCAAAAGCCGTTAAATCATTCAAGCCGAGCAGGAAGATGAGAGCCCATGCGCGCAGCCACGCCCTGAAATTCAGCGAAAAGAAGATGACTGACAAACTCGAGAAGTTATATAAAAGCTTGATTTAACCAGAATTAACTGGAAACAACTGGAATAAACCGAGCTCATTCTGGAAATTCTTATAACCTTCCGGATTCATCGGCTTCAGCATGAGACTTTATCTGGACTCGGACGTGTGGATCACTCTTTTTGACAGAACCGATGCCAGGCACGGCATCGTGCTGGAGCTGTTTGAAAAGATTGAGAAAGAAAATATTCTTGTTGTGATTTCGCCGGTGCACATAAAAGAGATAGAAAGGAGGGGGCACCTTAAAAAATTTGAAGAAAAGGCAAAAGCAATCAACGCAAGGATTGTAGAAACAATTGAAGGCTGGGATGCGATTAGGGCGTCTAAAATGAACAAAAAACTCGGCTTAGGGCGCGATGACTGCCTGCATATGATTATTACAGAAAAAATGGGCGCAATTCCGGTCAGTTATGACGAACACTGGGAAAAAATCGGCGAAGTGATGGGTATAAAAGTTTTTATTCCTGGCCAGGTTTTAAAACTTTGAAAATTTTGGTGTATTTCTTTTCAATTTTCTTAAGGTCATTGAAATACAAGCTCCACGCTTTTTCTTCGTCGCCTTTCGCCTTTTTCCTGTATTCATCCCACATCTTTCTGTTGGACTCCCTCAGCGCCAGCGTGGCTTTCGCAGGCCCTGTCTCAACAATCTCCCTGCGCAGGCCGCTGACAATGACGTCTGACAGGCTCCTGAAATAGCCCTCCTTGACGAGGATTTCAGCTTCGGTCCTCAGCTGCTCGGGCACGCGCACGGTCATGGTCTCGGACATAAAATCACTGTGTTACATTTGCAACACAGGCATATTTAAATGTTCCGGATTTGAAATGATACGTAGAGGCGCATCTAATGTTATATGGATACATTGATTTCTCGAAGAATTTCGAAACAATTGAAATGTACGCAAAAACAGGGGTTGATTACGTTGAAATTCCAATGGATTACCCGAGGCCGTATAAGTTTGACGCTGAAAAGCTTCAGAAAATCCTGGATGAATACTCGCTGAAAGTGGCATTCCACGGCCCGTGGAAGGGGATTTTCTTGGGTCACGCGGAAAAACATGTCGCAGAGGCGGCTGTGAAAACATTTGAAAACTGCATTGAAAAAATAAAGCAGTTTGACTACCTTTATCTGACTGTTCATCCGTCAATCCCGAGAGAATACGCGGACTACGGTGATTTTTTCCCGGAGAGCGTTGAAAACCTGAAAAATTCGCTGAAAAAAATAAAAAGAGAGAATCACGTTGTTGAAAACCTGCCTGAAAAGCACTATTTCTCGCTTCCAGACAAAATGAGGCAGTTAAACTGCAATTACTGTCTTGACGTTGGCCATGCGGCGCGATCTTCACAGGACAAAGAATTGAAGCAGTGGTTTGACACGATAGGGAAAAAAATCACGGCTGTCCATCTTCACGACACAAAATTTCCCAGAAGGGACCACCTGTTTTTCGGCATGGGTGAGCTAAATCTGGAATTAATACTTAAACAGATAAACAAATCATCTGCGAAATACGTTATGCTTGAGACTTACAGAACAAATGAATTAGATCAGGCGGACGACAAACAAAGAGTAGTGCAGACAAAGAAACAGGTGAAATTCTGCAAATCGGTGATTTGAGATGACTGAAGGATCAAGAAGGCGCGCAGGGCTGATAAAGCACAGGGAGAGATTAAGATTTAAGATTTTTCCTGAAGAAGTTCGATTAATAAAAAGAGAATTAAAGACAGGAACAGAAGCAAACAAAATAACTACCTGCAGAGGATTAATTGGAAAAGGGACCGTTACTAAAATTTATGAAATTGGAAAACAAAGAGAAAAAATAGAAGATCCGATTACATGGGATGAAATGAAAAAAAGGTTTAAATTTCAAAGAGAACTTAATTCAGCGGGTTTTCCGGTTGTCAGGCCAATCAGCATTGAAAGGAAAGGGAATGAGATAATCTGGAATGAAGAGGAAATAAGAGGAACAACTTTAATGGAGACCCTTGATGAAATCAAAAAGTTAAAACGCACAGAAACAGCAGCAACTAGAACTGAAGAAATTAATAAAAAAAGAGAAGAATTTAAATATCTGCAAAAGAATTATGAAAAACAAACTCAAGAATTTCTCAATAAGCTAATGAAAGTTGATGAAAAATATCTAGAACTAATAAATTTTGAACCAATACTTTGTGATCTGGGTTATTCAAATGCAATATGGAATGGCAAAAAATTTATTTTTACAGATATTTTAATCACAAGAAAAACTCCAAAAAGATCAAAGAAAAGTCAGTGATTTAAATGAAAAAAGAAAAAATCATTTTCGAGAATTCAAAAGGCCAGAAACTGGCGGGCGTGATGGTCACGCCAGAGAAGCCGAAGGCCACGGTCGTGTTCGCGCACGGACTTGACGGCTCCCGCGCCGGATTTGAGGATTTTTATGATTTGGTTGATGCAGGTTACAGAATTTTCGCTTTTGATTTTGTCGGAAGAGGAGAATCAGAGGGCACTACTGAGGACATCACGCTTGAAAATGACGTTGACAGTCTTAACTCGGCCGTCAAGCTAATGAAAGGACCTGTGGCTGTCGTGGGCTTCAGCTTCGGCGGATCAGCTGCGCTGATGGCTGCGATTGAAAACCCGCAGGTCAAATGCCTGATAACGTGGTCAACTGGCTATGATTTTTCTTTTGTTGATTACAAACAGGTGAAGAAAGACGGATTTTTCATATTAAGCAGACCTGATCACAGATACACTTTTGAACTGATTGACGGGCTGAGAAAAGCAAACCTTCCTGAAAAAGCGAAAGAAGTGAAAGTGCCCTGGCTTGACCTGCACGGGGACGCGGACGAAACAATTGAAGTTGAGCAGGCCCTGAAGCTCCACAAAAACGGAAACAAGCCCAAGAAACAGGTTATAATAAAGGGCGCTGCGCACAATTTCATGCGCCCGAGCGACATTGAAACTGCCACGAAAGAGATAATCGAGTGGCTTGACAAATGGATGGCGAAATTATGACCGGCCCGAAAATCTCAGTCATTGTCCCTGTTTTCAACGAAGAGAAAAGAATTGCCCGGTGCCTGGAATCAATCAGAGCGCAGTCATTCAAGGATTACGAATTGATTGTTGTGGACGGGCATTCTGAAGACGGCACTGTCAAAATCGCGAAGAAATACGCTGATCTGATCTGCCTTGACCAGAGAAAGTGCGCAGGCAACGCCAGAAACATAGGCGCAAAAAAGGCGCGCGGCGAAATCGTGGCTTTTATTGACGGAGATTGTATTGCCGAAAAAAACTGGCTGGCCAGGATCAAGGAGAATTTTGACAGCGGCTGCGTTGCAGTGGGCGGAGTGGTGAAAACACACGACGGAAGGGCATTTGACAGGCTGATTTTCTACCTTACGAACAACCTGGCTTTCAGGCTGGCCGCCGTCTTCCACAATTACCGCCTGATAGGAAACAACTGCGCTTACCTGAAATCTGTTTTTGAAAAGGAGAAGGGTTTTGACGAGAGAATCACAAACCTTGACGACCTAGAGCTCGGCCTGCGGGTGAAAAAGCGCGGAAAAATGGCCATTGACTCTAAGATGATCGTGAGCGCCTCGTCAAGAAGGCTCCGGCAGCAGGGCGCTGTCAAAATGCTTATGAATTATTACGGCGCCAGAAAGGACATCAAATGCGGGAGAAACAGCCAGAAAGACTACTTCAGGAACATAAGCCACTGAGAATCATTTTTTATGCTTTTTGACAACTTTTTTGTAGATGTCCTCCATCTGCCTGCCTGCCGCGCTCCAGTCAAACATTTTCACGACGCGGGCGCGCGCTTTCTTCGTCAGCTCTTTTTTCAGCTTTTCGTCTTTGGCCAGCCTGTTCATCGCCTTTGCAAGCGCGGAAGAGCTGCGCGACTTCACCTTCAGCGCAGTGTCGCCGACAACTTCATTCACTCCGCCGACGTCTGTTGTGACAATTGGCGTCTCAGTTGCCATAGCCTGCAGAAGCACGATGCCGAACGGCTCGTGCAGGGAGGGGAGCACAAACATATCAGCCGCAGAATACAGGTGTATCATCTGATTTTCAGTGAAGTCCCTGCGCGTGACAAACTCGACTTTGCTCCACACCCCGAGGTGATTGGCCAGCTTCTGGAGCTTTTTCAGCTCAGGGCCGTTGCCCTTCACAACCAGCTTGTATTTGAAATCAAGCTCAGGCAGGGCTCTGATAAGGTAATCCATGCCTTTCTGGGGCACGAGCCTGGCGTCAGCAAGAATCATCTGCTCGCCTTTTCTGCAGTGCCCTTTCTTGAAATCTGATTTCACTTTTTTCCATTCTGAAGTGTGTATGCCGTTATACGCCACGCCGACGTTCTCAGGGCCGTAGCCCGGCGGAACAGTGGCGTCAGCAGAATACTGCGAATTGCCCGCGATGAAATCGCATGACCTCATAAGCATGTTTCCGAGCATCATGTCGTACGCGCCTGCAAGCGCGTTTGTCTGCCTGTTTATCTCGTTGTTTTTCTCGGGCTTTGAGTTGTGGATCGTGATTATCATCGGCTTCTTCAGCATTTTCTTGTAAAAGATGACCGGATAGAGGCCCGGAAAATACCTGTTGTGGATATGAATAACGTCCGGATTCAGTTTCTTCAGCAGCTTGTATCCGTTGAGCCAGAATCCAATCTCGAAAGACCACGGCGGGGGAAGGAGGGACGGGAGCTTCTTGAAAACAATTGACTTCATCCTGTAGACGCGGACGCCGTTTATTTTCTCGCGGCTTTTCTCCCCGCCCATGTTCGCGCATATAACAGAAACATTGTGCCCTCTCTCAACCAAATATTCGGACAGAAACTTGACGTATTTCTCGATTCCGCCCCAGTACGACGGAGGATAAAAGGGATTAACGTGAACGATGTTCATGCTTGTGCAGCACCCCTTTTCTCAGCAGCTTTTTGTGCACCTTCAGCGCGCCCATCAGCTCCTCAAACCCAAACTTCACGGCGAAGAACCCGCCCGCTATTATCAGCGACCAGTAGTGCAGCAGCCTGAGGATGACCGTGATTATGGCCGCGTCGACAAGCCCGCCTGAGAACGAAAGAAGCGAGATTGAAACCAGCTCGTAAACCCCGAACTGGCCTGGTATGAACGTGATCATGCTGAAGATTCCGATTGTTATCGACAGTCCGATCCCGTAAATCAAAGGAACTTTTATCCCGAAAGCCAGGAGCACGAAATAAAACGACAGGGCGAAGAAGAAATGGTGCATCAGGATGTTCAGGAAAGAAACGACCAGGATCATCTTGTTTTTTGTGTAAAATCCGAACGTCTTTATGAACGAATCAATTGAATTGTCCACAAAATCTATGCAGCGGGCCTTCTTGTTTCTCCACCTTGTGAACTTGAACACAAGCGCGAAGGCCGTGTTGATGACCCTGAATATGATTTTCTTCGCGCTCTCCTTGTCAATGACCAGCCTGACAAGCACGACAAGGGCGGCCAGGAAAACAGTGAGCGCAACCGCGGCCAGCACGGCTATTTCAAGCGGCAGCATGCCCGTGAAAAGCAGGATGCCGTAGACAGCCACAGCAAGAACTATCAGCGAGGTGAACCATGAAATCATGTAAAGAGCGATGGCTGCAAAGGCTTTCGGAAACGGCACTTTTTCTCTCTTGTGCAGAAGGTAGGCCATTGTCAGCTCCCCGCCCGGCGCTATGTTGGGCAGGATGTTGTCGATGAACTGGCCCGTAAGCACGATCTGGACGGTGTTTCTGAACCTTATCCTGGCGTGCAGCCTTGAAATCAGGAACTGCAGGTTGATCGCTATCATTGATATTGAAAGCGCGAATGAAAGGATGGCAAGCCCGATGAAGTTGTAGTTCACTGACTTGAGCGCGAGGTACACGTTGTCAAAGCCGGCAAAGTAGAAAACGCCCAGCATGACTGCGGCCCAGATGATGAATATGCAAGTCCACACCTTCAGGTCCGGCTTCTGGTAAACCATAACCCCCTTATGCTCGCAGTCTTTATATTTATATATCAGCGGGGTGTTTTCATCAGCATGGACGAAATCGAGGAGCTTGTGCACGCGCTGGCCCACCAGTCAGAGGCCTGCCACAGCACGGTTGTGCAGAACCAGAGAATCCACGCGTTCCAGATGGTAGCCGGGCTGGCCCAGCTTGAATCGAGGATGCTCGCGAAAAAAAGGGCAAGCCACGCGGAGAGCATTTCAAATGCGATAAGAAAATGCAACAAATGCATCAGAAGCACGGCAATGGCCGGCAAATGCTTTGACTGCTGCCACGGGGATCTCATAAACATTGACATTGCAGTAAAAAAGGAGCCGTTCACAAAATGGCACGACATACTGGCGGTTCACAGGCTCGAGGGCAGGAATATTTCTGAGCCGAAGACAAAAGCGCCTGCAAAGACAACTGTGAAAAACAAGAAGCAAAAAAACAAAAGGGGGCGCTGAATTATGCAGCCCAAAAAAGTTGTTATAATAGGCGCTGCTGGCAGGGATTTTCACAACTTCAACATGTTCTTCAGAGACAATCCTCTTTACAGAGTCGAAGCGTTCACAGCTGCCCAGATTCCGGACATTGCAGGAAGGAGATACCCTGCTGAGCTGGCTGGAAAGCTTTATCCGCACGGGATCCTGATTTATGAAGAAGAAAAACTTCCGCAGCTGATAAAAAAATTCGGCATAGACGTTGCGGTCTTGTCTTATTCTGACCTGAATTACGTGACTGTCATGCGGAAATCCGCTGTTGTAAACGCCGCAGGCGCCGACTTCTGGCTGCTTGGCCCGAAAAGCACGATGCTGAAATCAAAGAAACCGGTTGTGGCCGTGTGCGCGGTTCGGACTGGGTGCGGAAAGTCGCAGACAACAAGGTATGTTATTGATTATCTGAAGAAAAAAGGGAAAAAAGTGGTTGCTGTCAGGCATCCTATGCCTTACGGCGACCTGAAAAAGCAGATCTGGCAGAGGTATGAAACACCTGAAGATCTTAACAAGTATAACTGCACAATCGAGGAGAGGGAAGAATACGAGCCGCTCATAAGGAAGGGCGTTGTTGTTTACGCGGGCGTTGACTACGCTGAAATCCTGCGCAGGGCTGAAAAAGAAGCTGACATAGTTTTATGGGACGGCGGAAACAACGACTTCCCGTTTTTCAAGCCTGACGTGATGATAACAGTCGCAGACCCACTCAGGCCTGGGCACGAGCAGATGTATTATCCCGGCGAAGTGTGCGCGAGAATGGCCGACGTCGTGGTCATAAACAAGGAGAATTCCGCGGCGAGAAAAAACATCGAGGCAGTCAGACGCAGCATAAAAATAATTAATCCAAAAGCGGCGATAGTTGACGCTGATTCTGAAATAACTGTTGACGAGCCCGGCAAAATCCGCGGAAAGAAAGTGATTGTGATTGAGGACGGGCCGACAGTGACCCACGGCGGAATGGCCTATGGGGCGGGCGCAGTGGCCGCGCGCAGATACGGCTGCAGAGTGATTGACGCCAGAAAATACGCAGCAGGATCGCTCAAAAAAGTGTATGAGAAATATCCGCACATCAGAAAAGTGCTGCCTTCAATGGGCTACTATCCTGAGCAGCTCAGGGAGCTGGAGAGGACAGTTGAAAAATCAAGGTGCGAGGCTGTGATAATCGGCACGCCCGCTGATTTGGGCTCAGTCCTGAGGATAAAGAAGCCAATGGCCCGCGTGAAATACGAGCTGAAAGAAATCGGAAAGGCAAAGCTTCAGGTTTTCTTGACAAAGGTTTTGTAATCGACGAATTTGTACCCTCTTTTTTCCATCATAGCCATGATGAAGCGCACGAACTTGATTTTCAGCAGCCCATCATTGGGGTGAATCGCTATCTGCACAGGCTTTTTCTCCTCCATTTTGAGAAGCGCGTTGAGAGAGGACGAAATCAGGAAGACGTTCTTGTGCGGCATCACGGCCGTGTTGAACTTCCTGCCTGACTCAAAATTGTGGAAATACCTCTCAGATGTCGTGTATTTGAACCCAAAATCTTCGGCAGCTTTCACGGCTTTTTTTGAAATCAGCCACATCGGCGGAATGAAGCCCTCAGGCTTTCTGCTGAAAGCCTGTTTAAAGATGTCCTCTCCTTCCTCGAATTTTTTGTGCGCCTTGTCGTAGTTCAGAAACTCGAATTCGTTCTCAAAAAATCTGCCAAATCCGCTCTTGTGGTAAAGGCCGTGGAGCACGAGCTCTTTTTTCTGCTTCTTCAGCCAGCCCGTGAACTCTCCGCTGTCCCTTATGTCCTGGCCTTTCCTGTTGTGGTACTTCGGAACGACAAGGTAGCTGAAATCTTTGATTCCCTCTGTGTGAAGGTAATCAGTCACTCTCTTGATATTTTTAAAATGAGCAGGAGCCGCGTCGTGAATCGCAATCGCCGCGTAATTTACCATAAAAAGCAAATCCTATTTGCCCACCACGATTATGTCTTTGACCGATCTGACCCTCTTGTAAAGTATGCTCTTTTTTTGGAGGGTCCTGGTGAGCTCCTCTTTCGAGGCGTTCATCGAGCGGAGAGGCTCGGTTGTTATCCTCACGACTTCGCCTGTCTCCATGTTAAGAATGAGGTCGTACGCCTTGCCCAAGAACTCGCCGTCTGTGTCATATATGCTCAGGCCGTACATCCTTGAAACGTGGAAAGTCATATTCAGCTATCTCCGGAATAAGTAACCCAAACGCTGTTTAAAAAGGTTTCTGTGTCGTTCGGCGCAGGGCGCATCATAAGCAAAACTTTTTAATGCCGTGGGTGCTTTTAATACGCGCAAGATAATGAAACGGAAGTGACAAATAATGTTCGGAAAAAAGAAGAAAGGATGGGATGATGACGATGACGACCCGTTCTCCGGAATGTTCGGCGACGATTTCTCAGACATGATCAACAAGATAATGAAGGACATGCAGAAGAATTTTCAGGGCTTCGGAAAAATGGACGAAGAGATGATGAGAAAAGCCGAGCCCGGCAAGCCGATAACGTACGGATTCTCGATGAACATCGGGCCTGACGGAAAGATAAAAGTCGACAATTTCGGAAACATGAGGCCGGCGGGGCAGAAAGTCAAAGTAAATGACAAGAGAGAGCCCCTTGTCGACGTGATAGAAAAAGAGAAGGAGATAACCGTGCTTGCCGAGCTTCCGGGCGTTGAAAAGCAGAACATTCACGCGAGGGTGGTCGAGAACGGGGAGTATCTTGAGGTGAACGTGCCCGAGAAATTCTACAAGAAGATGAAGCTGCCCGCGAAAGTTGACGCGAAAGTCTCGAAGGCGCATTACAAGAACGGCGTTCTTGAAGTCACACTCACAAAAAAGCAGGCCAGCCTGCCGAAGCCGGCCGGCAACGAGATTAAGATTGAGTAACGGCCGAGGAAAGTTGATTATATGGCAGAATGCGAGATATGCGGAAAAAACGCTGACCAGCTGTTTCTGGTTTCGCTTGAAGGCGCGCGCATAACAGTGTGCGAGCGGTGCTCAAAGCACGGCTCTGTCATTGAAATGGTTGCTGAAGAGCCCCTGAGGCCGAGGACTTCGAGATCCTCCTCCGCAGGCGCAGCTTCTGTCGCGGGGAGATCCATTTCGCACGAGCCTGAGACCGCGCTTGCTGATGACTACGCCAAAATATTCCAGCAGCTCAGGCAGAAATCAGGGCTTAAACAGAAGGAATTTGCCCTGAAGCTCAACGAATCCGAGTCAGTGATAAAGCACATTGAGCAGGGTACGATGGCCCCGACCGAGCAGCTCGCGAAGCGCGTCGAGAAAATGTTCAAGATCAAGATTTACGCGAAACCGAAAGAAGATTAAATACACACGATGATTGAGAGATCAACATGGACTGGTCAATAATACTGATTGCAATTGCGCTTGCCATTGTGCCGGCGTATTTGTTCAAAAGAAAGTTCAAGAAAATCGAGACTCACGGCCCGCTTTGCCTGTGGAGGACAAAGCACGGCATATCGCTGGCTAAAAAGCTTTCCAAATGCAGGTTCTGGCCACACTTCGCCGACTTGGGAGTGGTTTTCGCATTCGGCCTGATCGGCGCAATTTACATGATTCTGCAGAAAAAAGCGAAGCAGATTGACATAATGATATATTATATCATTTTCGCAATGAGCGTCATCGTGTTCATGCCCATGATGCCCGCAATAGGCGGAAAAACTTTTTTCCTTTTCTTCATCTCGCTGTTTGTCGGGGGATACGGATTTTTCATGCTTGCCCAATTGGGATACGGGGCAGCCAAAGTCATTCTTGACATTATGTCGGGGGT